>JAIYEJ010000258.1 GCA_027487055.1 Methylotenera sp.
TAGCAGGTCTAGGCCTTCTTGGCTTTTCAGCTCGTCGTAGAAAACAATAATTCAAATAACAATAATAATTTTGTACCTAAAAGCCAGTTAAGTCTTTAACATAGACTGACTGGCTTTATTATTTTCATCACATGTATGATGTAAAATAATGACATTCATACCTTCTAAAGTTTTCATTTGCAATCATTACATGAGATATTAAAACGCAATGTCGCAGTAGTTTGGGTGACAATATCGTTGATATTGACTAACGCTATCGTTTTTGGCGCAATGCTTATCTATGGCGCAGGACTATGGCATTCGCAAAACATTGTACAGTTAGCCTGGGGTGCAAACTTTAGCCCCGCGACTCAAGATGGACAGTGGTGGCGGCTTGCAAGTGCAATGTTTCTTCATTTTGGCGCACTACATCTATTGCTTAATATGTGGGCATTATGGGATGCTGGTCAACTGGTAGAGCGTATGTTTGGGCATCTGCGTTTCACTTCTATATATCTTGTAAGTGGTTTATTTGGTAATTTAGTCTCATTAGTTTTTCAGGGAAACTCAGCAGTCTCTGGAGGCGCATCTGGGGCGATATTCGGCATATATGGTGCATTGCTTATTTATCTTTGGTTTAATCGTTTAGAAATACACTTAAGAGAGTTTCGCTGGTTATTTGGGGGAGCAACTGCTTTTTCTTTAGCCACGATTGTGTTTGGTTTTATTGTGCCTGGTATTGATAATTCAGCGCATATTGGCGGTTTTACAGCAGGAATTTTGACAAGTATATTTTTGTTTAAGCCAATTAATATAAGTATTGTCACTAAGAAAATATCATATAGCGCAATTATTTTATTAGTAATAGCAACTTTTTTGCTAATTCTAAATATGCCTAAGCCCAAGTATCTTTGGCGTGACGAGCTTTTATTACAAAATAAGATTAATGAATTCACATTTCAAGAGCAAGAGATTAATCGATCATGGCTTGAAATCTTACATGAACAAAAAAAGAGTGGCTTATCTTTAAATGAGTTAGCAGGTAAAGTTGAAACCAAGATTAGTGAACCATACGAAGATAGTTTTGAGAAGTTGTCGCAATTGCCAAGCAATACAGCATTACCTTCAGCAGTTAAGTTGAAAAGCCTGATTGCATATACAAAGCAACGCAAAGAAGAATCTAAAGCGTTAGCAGAGAAATTTAGGGAATAAGATCATAAAACCTCAAAATAAGATGGGATGTAGTCTAAAAATCTGCCTGACTAGCTAAGGTTTTTGTTGTTGCTTTTTTTGAAGTTTAGTGGAGATAAATCTCCCAAAAATTACTGAGATTTTCTATTTAGCTCAATCAGAATCATTTAAATATTTTAAAGTTTCCAAATATGGGTTAGCCCTTTTTGCGACTTGGTCATTAAAAATATTCATGAATTTTAGTATTCATGGTTTTCAATTCAATTAAGTTTTATATTTTAAAAACAAACTCAAATTGTTACTAAAAGTGCGTCAGTTGAGGGATTTGTTCTAGCATGCATTTTGACTGTGGATAGTACAGTCAACATTTTCCCTTTGCCATCCGAGGTTTGAATTTTCGCAATCCCTGTCGCGACATAGGTCGTTTCGTTACCAAAGATTATGTTCAATGGCTCAACTTGATTTTTAGAAATCGTAGGTATCTCACCAAGCGCACTTACAAGAAGCCCAAATTTATTATTACCTTCATCACATGTCATGATAATTAATTGTGCTTTATCGGTACTTAACGGGACTTCCGAATTTAACAATTTAGGCAAATTTATGACTGAAATTACTTGTTTATTGTATTCATATAAGCCCACATAATAGGGTGGACTTGAGGGAACAGGTCTGATATTGATAGGTTCTACCGCTTCAAGGACATTTCTAGCTGGTACACCCATCCAGTCATCTCCAATATAGAATGTAGCATATTCAGTTGAGTCAATTGCAAGATTATTATTGTTAGAGCTCGGCTTAAATTGATTGTGTTGAATCGCTCTATCAGCTTCCAACAAAGCATCAACTTCAGCAGCGTTACCTAATGGGATAAAGATTAATGCAGTAATTTCATTTTTATATTGATCATTTACATCCTTATATTCACGATATCCTTCTGATGAACAGGCCCCGACTGCATAATACAGTCCTTTATAAAGTGCAATGTCAAACGCATTAGAACCTTTTTCAAGCTTGCATAAATGTGGGATAACATTAAATTCGGAACCTATAGGAAAGTCTTCTGTAGTTGAGGAAACTACTTTAAAACTCCCATCAACAAATAGTGTAAATGAATCTTTAATCATTTTACCATCAGGTCTTCGTGGCGAAATATCATTAAGCATTGCTCTGAATTGCGGTTCACTATCAAAAACAATTCCAATACCCCCTACCATAGAGCCTGATTCTTCGGATCTAATAGCAGCACAATATATGTAGGTTGGTTTTCCTTTGTAATAGGGTGAAGGTTCAAACTTTGAAACAACATACTCTTGGCTAGTCCTAATATTTTTAGTACGTGACAACCAATCCGCTTCAATTTGAGTATCTACAAATTCTCTGTAATCTGCATTGGACACAGCGAGGATTTTTCCATTTCTATCAAACACAAGAATATTGTCGTAAACTGTATATAAGCTGTTGATATAAATTATTATTCTTTCAATAATTTGAATTTCTGATTTTGCAACTTTGGGTGATAGTAGTGTCTTTCTAAACGTTGATGTTAATGCCCACCAACGGCAATCGTTTGCTCGTTCATATAAGTTCCTATCCATAATATCGACTGCAAGAAATGCAAAGAAACTTGAACTTTGTAACATGACAGATACGACAGTTTGATAAAGTTCAGCAACGGTTCTTTCAATAACATTCTGAGTTTTAAACCCTGAACTGCTAATTTCCCATAACAACATTTTTGAAAAGTTATTATTTTCAGAAGCGCTATTTCTTGTTTCCCAGATATTTCCATTCCAAACAGATTGATTCAATTTGCTTTGAATTGTAGCTGCTTGTTTTGGAATATCTAGAAGGCTATTGGAGAATAAAAGAGGGCTTCTCATTACCTTTGCGAGTAAGTCACGGTCAAGGCCATTGATTTCACTAGCTAAATCATGATCAAAAGCATACTCTAAGGGAATCATGGCATGGCCTTTCCATCCTGGTCCCATATATCCTTGATACCCTTGAGTTTGCCTAGTAACTGCTAGATACTCTCTCCCAGCAAATCGAGTAAGAATCCAATCTTCGCCGACCTTGGATACTTCTAATTTAGCTCCAATAGGAATCTGATATGGATCACTACTTGCGATGACTTGATCTTCTAAATCTAACATGATTCCAGTTACCCACTCATTGGGTTTAATAAGATGTTTAAAAATCCCTTGCATCTCGTTTTCGAAATGGAAGCATAAGCACAATACTCCTAGATTTTTATTACCCTCTAGCGAAGTCACTCTATATGCATATATTAAACTTCTCTCACTATTAGGGATAAGGTCAGAATGTCTGTATACCTCAACATATGGTTGTTTAGTATTAAGCGCTTCAAAAATAAGATCATCTTTGGAAGTTGACACTAGATTTGATTTGTCCAATTGAACTAAAACATTACCTGAAGTATCAAGTAGCAAGATATTTGAATATACAGAATATTTTTTAATATACTCATGAAACCGAACCTTCAAATGGTCATTGTCCTGATCAGTGATTTCATCAGAGTAATATTTTTGTAGAAACTCTCTAACGTCATCATCAGTTGATAAAAATCCTATATCTGCAGTCCGCTCAAATAAATTTCTGATAATAAGATTAATAACTACATAAGCTTTGGAAGAAAGCCTGTTGACTGTTTTATTCAATGTTTCTCTAGATAAATCGGAAAGTACATTATCTGAAACAGAGGTAAAGGATTTTCTTGTTTCAGTCATATCAGTGCCCGTACCTGATAATTGCGCTAACAAAGAAAGATTGTCCCATAAGCTTTGAAGATGATTTATTTCAGATTTATAGTAATTCAAACCCATCATACTTTGTTCAAGTCTAATCTTCGTTGCAATGTTTTGTTTTTCCATTAGTGAATCCTTTTTATTTTATCTTTCTTTGTCGAATATAAAACAAATTCTAAACATCAATCTAGCAAACCATATTTTTGATTAAAGCTAGAAAACTATTGCAATTATCTGACCAGATCACTAAATAAGCTAACTTGTTGTTAATTAATGAATATTTAGCACCAAAGGGGTGCATATGCCCCGTTTTGGGGAGTTGAAAATTGATTAAAGATATGCCCTAATTTGCCGTTAAAAAAATTGGAGCTTGTATTCAATTCGAACGTTATTTTTATTGGAACTTGAATATTTTTTATTTAGCTGAAGATTTAAGTTTGAATAATAATTAATTAGGGTGTTGACATGCGAAGTCTTCAAGTTGAATTTTCATATGAATCGAAATGTATATCTAATGCTTTAAGTTGTAGCCTTTATTTAGGCCGATTGATAAGAAATAATGGAAGTCTATATCAAAGATTACATGATAATCTTCACAGTCAATACTCCTTAGAAGAGATGCAGGTATTTTTGCAACATCAATTACTTATTGATGAAGCATCACTGAAAGCAGCAGTCAGGCTTCTTAGGCAAGATGTACTCTCAAGAATTATGGTAAGGGATATCAATGCTCTCGCCGATTTAAATGAAGTGATGGAAACCACTACTAATTTAGCTGAGATTTGCTTATCTACAGCAACAGAGTTTTATTCGGAGTTGCTAGGTAAAAAATTTGGTTATCCAATGTCTGGTGAGTTAGATTTACAATCTAATAAACAAGAACTTATTATTATAGGGATGGGAAAGCTTGGTGGATATGAATTAAATGTCTCTTCTGATATAGACCTAATTTTCGCATATGAAGATGAAGGTGAAACCAATGGACCAGAAGTCATTAGTAATCAAGAATTTTTTACTCAATTGGTGAGAAAAGTTATTTCCGCTATTGATGAATTCACTAAAGATGGGTTTGTTTTTAGGGTCGATACTCGCTTGAGACCTTTTGGTACTGAAGGCGTTATTGTCTCTAGTTTAAATTCTTTAGAAAATTACTATCAACAATATGGGCGGGAGTGGGAAAGGTACGCTTGGATTAAAGGAAGAGTGTTACTAGGCAAAGAAGAAAAGTTGCAAAAATTGCTAAGACCATTCGTATTCAGAAAATACTTGGATTTTGGTGTAATTTCAAGTTTACGCTCTCTTAAAGATCAAATTAGGACTGAAATTAATCGCAAGGAAATGCATGACAATATTAAACTTGGTAGCGGTGGTATCCGAGAAATTGAGTTTATTGCACAGGTATTTCAACTCATTCGTGGAGGAAAAGATCCTTCATTACAATTACGTTCAACATTAGATATCTTAGATATTTTATCCACTAAAAATATCATTCCATCTGAAGATATAGACTCTCTCAAGTCGGCATACAATTTTCTTAGAAATTTGGAGCATAGACTTCAGTATTACGAAGACCAACAGACTCATGAGTTGCCTAAAGATGAAAAACATCGGGAAATAATCGCAAAATCAATGAATTTTTCAAATTGGTCTTCATTAGAAACAATAATTGCCGCTCATAGAACGAATGTTGCCAAACAGTTTGAAATAATATTCTTTAACCAGAATACATCAAAAATTGAAAGCCATACACTATTATCATTATGGCAATCAGGTATCGTTTCTAATGAAAATCAAGAGATTCTTGCTAGTTTAGGCTATACCAACCCTTCAGAGGCAATGCGAAGATTAGCGCTCTTTAGCAAGAGTTCCAGAGTGAATCGATTGTCAGATTCAAGCAGAAATAGATTGAACATAATTATTCCATTTATCATTGGCTCTTCATGCAAGTTTAATAATCCAGATGAAACGTTAACAAGAGCGATTGAACTCATCGATAAAATTTGTCAAAGAGCCAGTTATTTGGCATTTTTTAGTGAGTTTCCAAATGCTTTACAACGGATTGTTAATCTCGTATCAGCAAGTCCATGGTTAGCTAACTATATAAGCCAGCACCCAGTATTGTTAGATAATCTTTGTATTCTTGATGACGAAATAAATCTTGATTTTTCTTATCAAAAAAATCAATTGCTTGAGAAGTTGTCCTTTTTTTCTGATGACACTGAGCAACAAATGAATATTTTGCGTGAAGAACAGCAAAAATTATTATTCTCAATAGCCTGCAGAGATATTTTGAATAATATTCCATCAGATAAAGTTTCATTTTTGCTCAGTGAACTCGCTAGTATGATTCTAGACGTTGTATTAGATGTTGTATGGAAAGGAATGAAATCTAAACATACAGAGTTTCCAAAATTTGCAATTATTGCTTATGGAAAATTTGGTAGTAGAGAACTCGGATATTATTCAGACTTAGATTTAGTATTTTTATATGACGACGACCATATCTATGCTCATGATATTTACTCTAAATATGGTTTAAGAATTATCTCGTGGCTTAATACATTTACTTCTTCTGGAATCTTGTATGAAATCGATAGTCAACTAAGGCCTGATGGAAATAGTGGTTTGCTAGTAAATTCTATAGAAGGATATTTAAATTATCAAATAGAAAAAGCATGGGTTTGGGAGCATCA
>JAIYEJ010000030.1 GCA_027487055.1 Methylotenera sp.
ATTCTGCAGCTTGTTGATAATATTGCGTCGCTCTTTCATAACTAATGCTTTGAATTTCACGTCTAAAAACCATAGCGGCCAACTGATACTGAGCCTCTTTATAATCTAAAGAGGCTGATTTTGTATACCACTTGACCGCTTCGTCCGAATTTTGCGTTACGCCATCACCATTTTGATACATCAATCCCAAGTTGTAACAGGCCTTCGCATCGTTCTGGTTGGCAAGTGTTAAGTAAATGGCATGTGCTGCCGCAAAATCTTTTTGCGATAGCTTTAATTTAGCTTCTTCTAAAGTATTGGCATGCACCAAACAAGACATCATCATGCCTAAAACTAACCATCGTGCTTGCTTCATGCTTATCCTTTGAATAAATTGGGAGTTAATATCTAAATTAAGTAGCTACGCTTTTCATCGCCAAACCAGCTTTTAATCGTAAAAGTGCAGCCATGACATTGGCTTTAGGTGTGCCTATGTTCATACGCATAAAGCCTTCACCACCGCGCCCAAACATTGATCCTGGTGATAAACCCAATTTGGCTTCTTGAATAAAAAAGTGGTTTAATGCAGCATGATCGAGCTTGAGTTTTCGACAATCTAGCCACAGCAAATACGTACCTTGTGGGCGAATCACGTTAATAGCCGGCAAATGCGTTTGAATAAACTCAATCGCTTCGTCACAAGTGTTTTGCAAATACGCCATTAAGGCGTTTAACCATTCGTCCCCTTCGCGATAGGCAGCTTCGAATGCGACAAGATTAAAGGGGTTGGCGACTGAAACGCCCATTTTGTTGAGCTGCGACTGAATCGCTTGACGGTGTGCAGCGTTGGGGATAATTAATGCAGATAAGCCTAAGCCGGGAATATTAAAGGTTTTGCTGGGCGAAACGGCGGTAATGATTCGGTGCGATTCGTCAGATATTAGCTTTTCAGATTCTAAAGCCAAGCGACTCAATAAATGGTGTTGCGCATTTGCGTAAACTAAGTCGGCATGAATTTCATCCGATAACACAATCAAATCATGCTTTTGGGCGATGGCTAAGATTTGCAACAACTCTCCTTGTGACCACACACGCCCAACAGGGTTATGAGGTGAGCAAAGCATTAGTAATGTTGCGTCTTTTGCGCAAGCATCCAAGTGCTCAACATCCATTGCATAATGCGCATGGTTAGTATCACCATCATGCAATACCAACGGGTTTTCAATTAAACGACGGTTTTGATTGGTGACGGCGGAAAAAAACGGAAAGTAAACGGGCGGCTGCACAATTACGCCAGCATTTTCAGCCGTTAGCGCTGCCACCACTAGGTTTAATGATGGCACAACCCCAGGCGTGAGCACAATCCACTCTCGTTTTACCTGCCAATCATGCTTTGCTAGCAACCAGTCGATTAGCGACTCGTAGAGGCTTTCTGGGGCAATACTATAACCATACACGGGATGGTTTGCTCTGGCTTGTAAAGCTTTTGTAATTGCTTCTGGCACCGCAAAATCCATATCAGCCACCCACATTGGCATCACATCGTGTGTGCCGAATGTGGCGAATCTGCCATCAAATTTTAGTGACTGCGTGCCTTCACGCGCAACCACTTCGTCAAAAGAATTGCACAAATTGTGGCTTAAATCGTGCGTCAAGAGATGCGTTCCCAAAGCGTTACTTCAGAAAGCGTATGTTGAAACTTGTGTCGTGTTTCACGAATCACAAACGGAATTTCAACAGGTGCTTGCAGAAGTTTAAAGCGCTGACCCAGTATAGTTTTCAGGCCATCGAGTGTGGTCACGTTTTCACCATCCTGCTTAAACCCACCAATCCACTCCTCTTTCGGGGTGTGCTCTTCTAGCCATGTGTAAGGCGAGGTAATCATCAGCACACCACCCATATTTAAACGCTCGTATATGGTGTTCAAAAATTGGCGAGGGCTGTACAGTCGATCGATTAAATTGGCAGCCAGAATAAAATCGTAGCCGGTAAACTGTGGCTTGAGATTACAAGCATCACCCTGCCAAAACTCGACTTTATGCGCCGCATCACTTAAATTAAGTTCAGCCAAACTACGATCTTGATAGCTCACCAAATCGCCTTCATTGACCATGGTATAGCGTAGCACACCTTGTTGCGCGAGCTTAAGGGCAAGACCAATAAAGCGCGCAGAAAAATCAATGCCTGTGACGTGGTCAAAATGCTTGGCTAGTTCAAATGTCGCGCGCCCAGTGGCGCAGCCTAAATCTAAAGCCGTTTTGGCTGGTTTGTTGTGTAGGCTTTGAATTGCAAAGTCACTCAATGCTTTGGGGAAATTAGGCACGCCATAATAGGTGTCTCCATAGTGAAATTCTGCATACTCAGAAAGCTGTTTGTCAGATTCATAATGCGAGGCGTTGTCTTCTATTGGGGTATCAGTCACGATATAGCGAAATCCTGCATGTTGAAAAAAATGTCGTCTAAAGGCGTAACGGGCGCTTTTAATCGCCTCGTTTCCTGTTGCAATCCAAGAACCGCCTTTAATGATGTTATGCCGACCATCGAAGGTAGGCGTTGTAAAGTCATCATAAAGTGGATGTACTTTAAACCCATCGAACGGGAAAATAGGCGTTTCTGTCCACTGCCACACATTTCCCACCACATCATACAAATCGCCATGCGCAAACTGATTCACAGGGCAAGAGGATGTAAAATGGTCAAGGAAAAGGTTTGCATTCATAGTACTCGCTACCATTTCGTCTGACAAGCCTGCATGCTCATAAAGCGCATACCACTCATGCTCCGTTGGCATGCGCACAGGCTTGCCCAACTGAATAGTTTGCCAATTACAAAACGCCTTCGCTTCATGGTAATTGACTTCAACAGGCCAACTCCAAGGCATATCAATCTCCGCTGTCATAAGTCTCAGCTTCCAAGCATCACCTTGTTTTAGCCAAAACGTTGGATGCGCAGCTTTTGTATAATGTAACCAACCAAGACTCTCCTCCTGCCAATATTGGTCATCTTGGTAGCCACCCGCTTCTACAAACGATAAAAACTCTGCGTTGCTGGTTAAATATTTTGCTGCCTGAAAAGCAGGACTATGTGCTTTAAACTGTCCATACTCATTATCCCAGCCGTAATACTTCGCTGATTTGCTGAGAACAATCTCTTTTGCAGAAATATCCACCAATGTGTTAATAGGTGCAGGTATATCAATCGCCAGGCATGGCAACCAATGTGCTGATGATTGTACAAACGATAAAGCATGTTGGCGGATTAACACCGAACTGGTTTCTAAATGAATACGCTCATGCTCTATGCCCATCAAAATCGGCCACCATGGGCTTTCCCAATCAATGGGTGAATTGAGCGGTAAGATGTCAATCAGAGCATCCACCAACGAACGTACGCTAGCCCGATACGCTTTAACCTCGGCTGGGGTTGGCCAGTTGTAATGCATTTCATTCACATCGTCCCAGCCCATTTCATCCACACCAACGGCAAACATCGATTCAAATTGTGGATTGACACGCTGCGTAATTAAACCCGCCAAAATCAATTTGTTGATAAAAAAAGTATTGGTATGGCCATAGTAAAAAATGAGTGGGTGACGCAAATGAATTGGCTTGATGTAATAAGCGTCGTCACTCACCAGCGTTTGAAACAAGCATTCGTATAGATCTGCTGTTTGATGGAAATAAGCGCGAATTTGCTCACGTGTAACAGGCGTTTCTTTATTGTTTAAGTCGATACTGCGATTTAAAAGTGTATTCATTGTTTTGTATTAGATGAAAGATTGATGTTAATGCGAAAATTTATAAGCCTTGTATTGATATTAATAAAATGATTACTTTTAAATTTATTAGTTTATAAAAGATGAATAATCTT
Source organism: Methylotenera sp. (assembly GCA_027487055.1). GTDB lineage: Bacteria > Pseudomonadota > Gammaproteobacteria > Burkholderiales > Methylophilaceae > Methylotenera_A. The sequence continues at coordinate 3,850 of JAIYEJ010000030.1, forward strand.
TACTGTAATAATTGGAGTAGTCATAATAGATTTAATAAATTGCACTGCATTATTTTACATTTTAAAAATCTAGATTATGTGATTGACTAACTAGCTAAACTAATTTGCAAGCTGATTTATTGCATCATGAATAAGCTCTAACCTCACAATTGGACTGTCAATTTGCATCAATCGCTGTTTCTGAAGAAGGGGTAGGTTGAGTAATTCAACCCATCTATTTGAAACCCAAGAGGCATCGTTATATTCATATGGTTTGATAATTGGAATATCCTTGTCTGATATACCTTGAAGCGGTAAAGATTCAATTAGGTGTTGAAGATTTTGACTCACTATTTTTAAATCATCAGGAATTGGAATTTGCAAATCATTGTTTATATCTGATACGTCACCAATTACTAGGCCATCTGCTTGCGTTGTAAACCCGTTCACTTTGAACCTGTGACTACCCTGACAGCTAATCATAATTAGACCTAATGTTGTGACATCTGCATCCAAAATATTAACTACAGTACCAATACTGGCAAAGGGTAAATGGCTTGGTATACCTGTCTTGTCATTTGGTAGCGCTGCAATAATACCAAAGCTTGTATTTTCTCTTAGACAAGCTTTGGTCATATCTAAATATCTTGCCTCAAATATACGTAAATTCATAAGCCCTTTAGGGCAGACAACTACGTTGAGTGGAAAAAGAGGTAATTTATATGAATTCATAACAATAAAAGACTATTTCAGTCCTGTTTCGTTCAAGTTTTACATAATAAAAAAGTGATTTGTTTTTACCTAATGGAAGTTACTTAATTGAAAGCACATTTATAATTTTTGATGTCTCATATAGACTTAAATTATGAAGACAGATATTAAATTCAATACTTTAATAATAGCAGAACCGAAAAACGTAGTACTTTATTTACTCAACCAAAATTGGTGTGGCAAGTAGTTTATATACCTTATGCATTAGTCATTTCTAAAAAACGTAGATAGAGACTTCAGTATAGAAAAAATTTGAAGTATCTTTACGATTGATCTCATTGTTGTTGCTGGGAATATTGACCGCATTTTTAATAAAATTATCTGCCCAGAAATGTGCATAGCCTAAATTGATTGCGCAATACTGACTAATTGGGAAGCGAACCCTAACATCAAATTCTTTTCCTAGATCTTTACCACTTCTGCCAGTGCGGTCACGCAGGTTCGCCCCAGCATTCCAGCGGTCTGTTGCACTATCCAACTTGTACCAACTGAATCCTGTATCCACTTTCATTTGATTAAGAAACGGCAATATCGGATCAAACTCAACGCGTACTTTAGGCGCACGGATATTCTCCATTTGAATGTAATCATTATTTGACCATGGCCTTGCAAAACCAAATAAACGTTCAAAACGCTGATGACTCGTTCTATCGTTAGCAGCTACTGCAGTGGCTTTATCACCTGTTGCTACCCCGTAAAACACGCTGAAACGAGGCTTCCATGGGTGCTTGAGACTATACCCAATTTCCGCATTGTATGCATATGCATCATGATCTACATTAATATAACCAAGCGCATCACTCAAAAATCGGTCTTGATTACCCCACTGCTTAACATAGCTCACATCGTAATCAAAACCAGTGTTACCAATAATGCCAAATGCGCGTAAACCTGCAGTATGAATTTCTCGATCTATTTGCGCCTGACTAAGCGTGCTACCTAGAAGGCTTTCGCCGTTGGCATTTAACTTCACTTTGTCGCCATTTTGTTTTAAAAGCAGGTAGTAGGGTTCTAAGGTAATATTTTCTGACCACCTTCGATAATTGCCAATTGCGCCATAAAAGTTTTGTGCATGGTCAACCTCATCAAACTTTGTGGTAAAACGTTGAATCGGCTTAACTACAAAAAGCTCTAGCTCCCAATCATTCTTCTTATCACCAATATTTGCACGAACACCTTGAAAGTTATTGGTAGTATTTCGCCATTCATTTCTTGCAATTAAGCGTCTATCTACTGCCTCCCAAGCATGGCGCCCTGCACGTATCCAAATCGGCCTATCATGGCCTAAATCATCTTTACCTAGTATGTTTTCTTTAAAATTAAGTTCTACATACCCTTGTAAAACCTCGGCATAGTTAATATCCCGTGTATCAAATTGGCGGGTATAGTCACCATTATTACGGCGCGAGTCCTGTAGTTCTATGGCAAATCTTAATGGGTCGAGAATATTTTTGACACCAAAATACGCGCGCGTTCTAAGTAAAATTGGGTCATCTATATTCTCATCGTTTCGGCGAAAATCGTTATCTCGATGCTCGTAGCGTATTCGATACTCAAGCCCCAAATCTAGCCAATCGATGTTGTCAAAAGAATCAGAGTCTCTAAGCCACGTTTTATTGGCTTGTTTGACATACCTTGGTGGGTCAGTTTCTTTTTGCGTACCATAGCTTTTACGTTCTACAAAATAGCCGTTGGCTTCGCTTTTTTCTTGAGTGATATCTCGCGTTATTTCTAGCAGGCTTGCATTAACATATTCTGATTGTGCTAAATCATTACCAGCCCATGAAAATGGAATTCTAGAACTTAAGATAACAAAGCTAAACAATAGTATATTTTTATAACGCATTTTAGAAATTCTTATTTCCATTCATTTATTTGGCAAGCTAAGCTAAAACTTGATTGGCCAAAATCTTACTTAAAAAACAAGCAGGCACTTTAACAACATCTTTTAACAATTGAAAATAACTTGTACTTATACCGCAATAACTAAATCGAATATAAAAAAGGGTTAGCTAATCGCCAACCCTTTTTTAATTAAACTAAATCTAATTTGTAAACTAGCC
>JAIYEJ010000265.1 GCA_027487055.1 Methylotenera sp.
ACCCCATCGGCCCACCGTGTGCACCATGCAAGCAATATTGTATACTTAGACCGTAACCACGGCGGCATACTTATCATTTGGGACCGCCTGTTTGGCACCTACCAAAAAGAGCTGCCCGAAGAGCCCGTAAAATATGGCCTTACTAAAAACGTCGAGAGCTTTAACCCCTTGGTAATAGCCACGCACGAGTGTGTAAACATTGGCCGCGACGTAAAGCGTGCACCCGGCTTTTGGAACAAGTTGAAGTACTTTTTTATGCCGCCGGGCTGGAGCTACGATGGCTCTACCCAAACCGCCAAAGAACTTCGCGCTAATCTTAAAAAACAAAAGCACCAACCAATTCAAAATGCATAATTCAGAATGCACATTGGTTTTATGGTAAATTACGTACTACCCTTTTGTTGTTTTTCCGTTCAAGGCTTACATTTACGCCTTCAAATCATCATCTACATGGACCAGTTTTTGGATATCGCTAAGTACATTTTACCATCATTAGTTGTTTTAGCTACCGCATATTTACTAATCGAAAAGTTTTTAGAAAATGAGCGCCACCAACGCAACATGACCTTTAGGCGAGAGTCGCAGGGCCTAACCACACCGGTACGTTTGCAAGCCTACGAGCGTTTAACCATATTGCTGGAGCGTATTACGCCAGGCAACTTAATTAGCCGTGTACACAAAAGCGGAATGAGTGCCAAACTGCTACAGGCCGAGCTTTTAAAGGCCATCCGTACCGAATATGAGCATAACCTATCTCAGCAGGTATACGTGTCGCCTGGCGCTTGGGAACTTATTAAAAACGCCAAAGAAGAAACCATTAAGCTGGTAAACACCGCCGCTATAAACGTTAGCGACGAGGCTTCAGGCGTAGACCTTGGCAAGCTAATCCTCGAGGTATCTATGAACATAGAAAAAATGCCTACCCAGGTAGCGTTAGACTATGTAAAACAAGAAGCCCGCCAGCTGTTTTAATATGGTACTTACCATTTTGCTGGCTATGTGGGTAGTGCTGCTAACATTAGCGGTACTATATCTGTTCTTTTGGCTCGATATGCTTATCAATGCCCTAAAACACCCATTCCCTAACAATAAAGACAAGTACATTTGGCTGGCGATATTAGCCACCATTATTGGTGCTATACCCTATTACTATCAGGTAAACAAGCTATCCTCTAGAACCTAGCACCTGTAACCTATCCCCTATTCCTCCTCCTCTGTTTTTCGCTTTTCACTTTTAGTTTTTCGTTCCTCCGCGCCTTCAACCACAATCACAATCTCCCCTTTGGGCGGATGCGCCGTATAGTGGGCAAACAACTCGGCAACAGTACCCCGGCGGTTTTCCTCAAACATCTTCGTCAGCTCGCGGCTCACGCAGGCCTGCCTTTCGGCCCCAAAGTACTCCACCATCTCACCCAGGGTTTTTATCAGCTTGTGCGGGCTCTCATATAACACAATCGTACGCTCCTCCACAGCCAGCTCTTTAAACTTAGTTTGCCTGCCTTTTTTAGGCGGAAGAAACCCTTCAAACACAAACCTGTCGCAAGGTATACCCGAGTTTACCAGCGCCGGCACAAAAGCCGTAGCACCCGGCAAACACTCCACAGCTAAACCATTGCGAATGCACTCGCGCACCAGTAAAAAACCGGGGTCAGATATTGCAGGCGTACCTGCATCCGATACCAGGGCGATACTCTCACCAGCCATTATTCTCGCCGTCCACCCCGCAACCGTTTTATGTTCGTTGTGCATGTGGTGCGATACCGGCCTTTTATCAATATTAAGCTTTGATAGCAGGAACGATGTATTCCGCGTGTCCTCGGCCAATATCACATCAACCATACCCAGCACCTTTACCGCACGCAGCGTAATATCATCAAGGTTACCAATAGGTGTGGGTACTATATATAGCTTAGACATGGGGGCGAAATTAGGAATTATTAAGCAGGTTTTAGTATTGATAGCACCCAAATACCTGAAATTCAGCTAAGGACAAATTTCATCAGAACCAAATTTATCTTCCTCCAAATCAAACACTTAACCACCAGTTAACAAAAATTAACCAACCAGTGTTTGCACATTAATTAAACGTTTGTTTAAATTTGTAGTGTGAAATATACAGTAACCTCAATAAACGATACCGGGTTTGAAAAAAAGAACCAGATTCTGGATGTAGCTGAAGAGCTGTTTTCGGCCAATGGATTTGACGGTGTTAGTGTGCGTGACTTGGCTAAAAAAGCCGATATAAATATCGCAATGATATCGTATTATTTCGGCTCTAAAGAAAACCTTTATGTAGCACTGTTAGAACGCAAAATGATTACCATTAGGCAAGATATCCGCTCTGCGTTTCCTAATGGAGGTAGTGCGTGGAACAAGCTATACTATATTATTGAAAACTATGTAGACCGGATGGTTGAAAACCGCAAGTTTATGAATATTGTATTCTCTGAACTTGGCACTACCCAACGCGAACAGATATCCAACTTTTTGCGCAATCGGTTTGTAGATAACCAAAACGCTTTTCACGAAATTATTCAACAAGG
>JAIYEJ010000242.1 GCA_027487055.1 Methylotenera sp.
GCTATATTATCCTCATTTGTGACAACATTAATTACTTTGAAATTCTTTCTAATTAGTCTTTCCCTGCTTTCTGCAAGCAATGCAGCGGCAACTCCTAAAAAAGAACCAAAAAACATTGATAGAATAAGATTAAAAGTGATTCTCGGACTTGTGCGGTTTAATGGAGCAGTTGCGGGATTTAGCACTGCAATATCTGCTTGATTCGAGCTACCTTCTAGAGTGGTTTGAGTAAATCTTTGGTTAGCTAAATCTAGAGCTCGATGTGCGTTTTGTACATCCTCCTGCAAAACTTCAAGCTGGTCTCTTGCAAGATTAAGTTCCAAAACGCGTGTCTTTTGCGCAGAAAGAGCTGCCTTTAATTCGGATTCGAGTTCTTTGTTAATACTTGCATTACCGCTTATACTCATCTTGGCCCTAGTTGTGGCCTCTAGCAATTGACTTTTAAGCTTGTTAACTTCGGCTTCCGCCGCTTTATAGTTTGGATGACTTGAGCCAATGCGCTGTGAAAGTTCAGATAACTTTGACTCTCCATTAGTAATGGCTATCTTTAAATTCTGCACCAAAGGATTTGCCGCAATATCTGGCGATTCATCACTATTTCCTTTAGTACGCTTCTGGCGAGATGCTGAGTCAAAGCTCTGAGATTGTGCGCCCACCAACTGTGAAGAAAGCTCATTTAGACGAGCGCTTTCAACGTCTAAATTACCCATGATACTGGTTAAGCCTTTTTCTTGCTGATATTTAGATAGCCTTAATTGAGCCTCTTCCAAGTTTTTACGCAATACTTTAGTTTTATCATTCAAAAATTCTGCTGCCAATTGCGAAGGCTCGACTTTTAGTTGAATTGTAGTTTCTTGGTATGCTTCAGCAAATGCGTTTGCCATAGTTGCAGAAAAATCAGCATCTGTACTGCTATAAGAAATTTCAATCACACTACTTTCGCGAGATGGTTTAGCCTCAAGACCTCCCAGAAACTTATCAGCAAAATAATCTTTAATACTTCCTTTACCATCCGTTGCTTTTTTAAATTGTGCTTGCGCCTGCGGGTTGTCAACCAATTTAAGTTTATCAACTACTTTTAAGGCTACATTGTGACTCATAATAATATCAATTTGCGTGGCAATATATCCAGGCATTAACTGAGCTGGGACAGTCAACCCAGTTACAGGATCAGTCCCTTTATAATTTAATACTATTGAGCACGTAGCTTTGTAAATTTTAGGTAGCAGTAAATTGATAAATAGTGTTGATAGAACAACTAAACCAAAAACCAAATATATAATTTTATATCGTGCTTTTATTACGGCTAAGAAAATATTTAAATTCATGCTACTTCCTAGAACAGGCTTTCTCGAACGTATATTACATCGTCTTGCAACACCAAATCAGTCATTTTGGGATAAAGTTTTATAATCTCCCCCTTTTGATTGCGGCGTTCTAATTGAATATTGCGTTTTGTCCCGCGTGGTGTTAAGCCACCACCTTGCACAAGCGCTTGCAGGACTGTCATGTTACGCTCGATACGGAAAGTACCAGGACGTTGAACCTCACCATAAATATAGAACATAGGCGCGCGGGGAACATATACTGTATCACCACTTTTAAGCTCAATATTTGTGGAGTTATTACCTGTTCGAAACAAATCATCTATATCAACTTCATATCGCTCTTGCTTTCCATCACGAATAGTAGTTAAGGTCACGGTATCTGAACCAACAGGACTAATACCGCCAGCAATACTGATAAAATCACCTAAAGTACGAACCCCATCAGTTACAGCATATTTGCCAGGACGATTCACTTGACCAATAACAGATACGTCGCGCGCGTGAACATAAACTATCTCACCACCAGTTAAGGGAAAGTTCTCTGAATTTTCCGCTTTACCAATAATTTTCTTTAAATCTAATTCTATCTTGCCAGTTTTAGTGGTAATAGTAACTAAATCTGATCCCTCCGCATTGGCTCCACCTGCTAGTGCTAACAGCTGTGATAAATTAGTAGCTCGTTCTAGAGGATACTGTCCAGGCTTAAGAACACTACCCAACACTGATACCAACTTACTTTGATACTGCGTCACTAATATATTAACTTGTGGTTGTTTTACGAAGTTACCAGTCTCAAGTAAATTTGCTATTTTTTTTTCTGCAGCTGATGAACTGATTCCTTCAACCAGCACTTCGCCTAACAGAGGGTAGCGAATCTTTCCTCCATCCCCAATACGTGTTTCTAATGTCAAATCGGGATTGTTATATACGGTTATTCTTAATAAATCTCCAGTGCCTAGTAAATAATTTTCATCATCTACTAACGTTTCGCTTAATGGCGAAGTCACTGCCTCGTTAGAAGGCAAACTCATCTCACGAGTTAGCTCTGCTGCAGAGACCGTAGAAAGCCCTAAACCAAGTATTATTAACGTAAAGAAGGCGCAAAAACTCTTGAAATTAAATTCGAGCATAGATGTTAAAATCCCGGATTTTTATATTGTCAAATTTAACTGAAAGAAAATAACCAATGAAATCAAAGGCCAGATAAACCTTTATTAATGCTAGATGGATTCACATCAACATTAGACTTTTTATCCTTAATATCATCTGCCGATTTTGTTGCAGATTTAGTTTCAACCTTTGGGGCTACTTCTGCTTTAGCCTCATTCGCTTTAAGTAAATCTGATTTTTTCATATCCGAAAAAGCACCAACAAACTCAATTTTTGCCTTTTCATTAAGAGCAATCATTTCTTTCTTTGCTAGGTTGTTTTTGTTCTGATTAAAGAAATACTGTTCAATGATGGGTGTCGCTTTTGAGCGGCTAATAGGCTGCGTTTGAGATGCTGATATTTGTAAGATATTGAAGGTTTTATCGTTTGGCACAAACATCATTTCGCCATCTTTAAGCCCTTGTAATTTATTAAGTATCGCCATAGGTAACTCTTCAGCAGCCTTAACATTACTATTTACCGTAAAAGGGTAATTATTATCTCGTAGCCAAGTAGCTACTTCATTAATTCCTTTAATTGCTTTTAAGGAAACTTCTGTTTCTGCGAATTTATCTTTACTTATATTTACAACCAATTCTTGCAAGCGGAAAACGCGACGATTTTCAAATAACTCTGGGTGTTCTTTGTAAAAACTATCAATTTCACTTGTTGAAGCTTTTGGTGTTTTTTCAATCGTTTTTTGTAAGTAGGCTTGTGATAACAGTTGATCTTTTGATAATGCGAGCGCCTGTAATATCATTGGGTCTTGGTCCAATTTAGCTTCAAGCGCTTTTTGTTTAAGTATCTCTTGTGTGACTAGGCTGGCCAAAACTTGTTTCGAGGCAAGTTTTGCTTGCTCTTGACTCATCTGACCCATGCGACTTAATTGGAAATTAACTTGATGAATTGTAATTTCTTCACCATTCACTTTTGCTACCACTTGATCGTTTGATTTTTTTGAGTCTTTATTTTCTTTTTTACTACAGCCACCTATTAACAAAGTACTAATAAGCAAAGTTAGTACTAAAAGTTGTTGTTTATTGACGCTCATATTAGTTTTTTCATCCAATTCTTAAGTTTTACCACTATAAGAATTTTATATGAAATTAATATGTCAAATTTGCTACCAATTTGTGATTAAACTTAAAGTAAAACTTTAATATTTAAATATTTTTTATTTAAAATCAATAATATAAAGAAACACTTTAGTATTGATAACTAAAGGATAGATTCAGGCTGTTAACCTTAAAGTCAGCATTAGCTAAGTTTGTCGTTCGCTCATCACCTCGATACTGGAGTTGGACTTGTGATTTTGTAGTTGGTGTATAAAGCAAACCTAATGTTGCCTCTTTAGTTTCATCTAAACGATCTTCGTTATCCAATGTAAGACCAGAACTACCTATAAATTTTTGCTTCTCATACCTTAGACCAGCCCTTAGTAATACTTTGCTAGTCAAATTCCAAACTGGGTTAATAGTTACACCTTTTGTTTCTACAAATGTAGAAAAAACATCATTCACAGGTGTTAATTCTTTATACGTTGCGAGACTTAAATTGATTTTCCCTGTTAATACATGATCTAAACTCCAGCGCTGGTTAAAACCACTAAAGTCTTCTATAGTTGAGTTTTTTCTATCTAAACTTACTTGTGCGAAACGTGTAGAAAGTCTTGTTTTACTAGTTGGTAGCCAAGATGCAGTTAAAATAATCTGCTTTTGCGTACTTTCATCTCCTAAAATATTTTGTATAAAGCCCAATCTATTGGGAAAACTTGAATCTACAAAACGATAGGCTAAACTAAGGTTGGTATTAAGTTGATTTAGGTAATTAATACCAACTTGATATTCTTCATCGTCTCTGTCTAAAAAAGCAAAGGATTCTGAATCATTTTCAAAGCTTAATTGTTGTCGACTGGCATTTATTGTCCAGTCTGGAATCAAATTCCAATTGATACTGGCAAACTTTAGAGATGTGGTAGTTAAATTTCTTTCTTGAATTCTATTTTCATTAAATCCAGCAATTGATACATTTTCGCTTGTACCTATTTGCCCATAGAAATCGCTTCCGAATTGCCAGTTCCAAGTAAAGGCATTTGCGCTACCATCATAATCAAGATCTTTAAACTGATTAAATCTGTTCTTATTAACACTATAGTTTACATTCACTAATTGCCTGCTTAGCCTAAGATTAACAACCACTCCAACGCCAATTTGCTTAATAACATCGGAAGTATCTGAGGAACCTAATAATAATTTAGCACGTTCAGGGGTAGAAATTCTGTACACATTATCATCATAATTTACGCTAGCATTGACAAAGGGTTTAATATCAATAATTCCTTCAGCAAGCACAGATGTTGCGCTTGCCCAAAAAGATAAAAAGCACCAAAGCTGCATTTTTTTTATTGAAGTAGTATGCATTTTTAGATTGCTAGCACAATATCTTTGAATGCTTAAAGGTTAGACTCGACATCTGATACACTCGTAACTAAAACAAGCATATTACGCAGTGATTATGACGAGAATATTTCGATTATGACGTTTTTAAGAAGTTATTATTACAAATTCTAATTGTCACTTTTTGTTAAAAAATCGCGCTTCATCCAAACTGTCTTGCTTACTTTGCAAGATATTTTCTAATTCAACACGCTTAAGCTGAAAAAACTTTTCTTTACGCATCGCGGCTTCGTAACTGCTTGGATTATCATAAATTTTAATAAGTTCTGTACCAAATTGATGTAATTTTGTATTTTTATCTTCGCACTCATTTACAGATTTAGTTGTTTGCGCTAAGTTTGCAGACAAAGTTTTTCGTTGATTATCATTAAACTTCAAATCAGCCTGTGCTTGTTGCAATGTACTCTTTGTTTCAGTTAGCGTCTTTTGTGTGGTATCCAAAGTTGATTCAGTTATCTGCAATTTATTTTCTAAAGTAGATTTTTCTGCACTTATTTTTTTATTCACAAGCGTTAAATTACTGACTTTACGTTCAGCAGTCTTTAGCTTTTTATCTAAAACTGTGACTTGTTCTTCTTTTGCTTTTAACTTATCTTCTAACTCTTTTTTTTGCGTATCAAACTGGGTTTGCATGGCAGCCTTTTCTGCTTCCATATCTTGCTTCATTTTTTGCATCATCATTTGTGCACGTTTTGCTGCTTTATCTTTTTTTTCGGCAGCATAACTTATATTCGGATTAGTAAAACCAAATATAAATGCCATCACTATCAACAATGCAACTCTGTAATTGTTATAGGTACTAAAACTTTTTATGGTTGAATTCATAATATAAGAAAATCTCAACTAAAACTTAGCCGCAAAATCTATCAGCAGAGTATCGATAGATAGGTCTGGGCCAGTAATTCTATCGGTACTAAAGTATCTTAATGTAACCCAAGCGTTTTTATCAATTCCATATTCGCCTGCTAACAACCAGCCTTTAGTATCCGTGCCACCTAGTGCAAAGTTAGAATCAGTATAGCCGTCAAGTACAGCATCAGCCTCGATATATTTGTAGCCAAGCATCATGCGCCAATCATGTTTCTTAACAGGTACATCTGCAGGCGCCATAAATGTATTATGGCCAACATTAAGCATTACTTGGTAACCATCAGTTTCTTCTTCATATCGATTGCCTGTTCTTCTAAATATTTCATCTTCATCAAAGCCGATATTTTTGACATAATCCCCTGTTAAAGTCACATGCACAGGGTTAAACTTTGCAATATCAATTTGACCAGTCACATTGATTAACTTAAATTCTGATGCCAAGCCATATATTTCATCTTGAGTTGCAGCATTAGCTTTATTAAGATCAAAAGTATTATTTCCTTTTTGTCTCCATGCAGGCGCTGTTGCATCATAAACATTTAAGCCAACAGGGTTTGCAATACCTTCGACATTTTTAAAATCGTAGTAAGAAAGACCAAGACGAGCAGTTGATTTATTGCTCGATTGCCATTGAATGCCTGTTTGTAGTGCATATATCCATTTATCTTTCGCTCTATTAACTTCTGAGCCTTGTATTTCTTCAATTGGAAAAGCACCAACAGTTGTGAACGAAGTCAAACTGCTCGTGAGTTTTGGGTTAAAGGTTGCGGCCACACCATCGAAAGCCAAATCAGGGTCCCAGACCAAATCTGTGTTAAAAAACGGATTTGCAAAACGTCCACCCTCTATCATGGCCCACTCAACTGGTTTTGCTCTTAAAAATGCTGCGTCTAACCCAAATTGATACTTTCCTTGTGCAATGCCCTCTGTTTGATTTGGGGTAACTGGCGTATTAAATAAACCTGTAGTAAAGCGTAAGCCCCCATTCAACCAGTCATTCACTTTAACATCTGTACCTAGACGAGTTCGCACCCTTAAACGTCTGCGTTCTTCTGAAGAATTCAGTACGTCAGCGTTTCTAAATTCATTTTGAAATGCGCTAAGAGGAGCATTATTATCTCCGAACGAATCATTTTGATAGCGCAATCTTATGTCGCCATTAAAAGCAAATCGATCAATCCAACTCGGCATTGCCAAACGCTCACCCGCTTTGTAATTAAGCTCAGTCATCACTTCTTTTTTGAGCTCTTCGCGCATTTCTTTTTTAACATGTTCAGGAACATATTGCACACGAACAGATTTTTCATCTGGTTGTTTTGCTACTTTGTTAGTACCACTTGCTTCTGACTCTTTAACTTTTGCCTGCTTAACCTGTTGCGCAGCATCTTGGCTGGCCTTTTTCATCATCGCTTCTGCCTTGTCTTTTGGCAACACCCCTTCTTGCACCAACAATTCAATTAAGTTTGTGGTTGTTGCTTTTAATTGCTCCAAAGACTCGCGCTCGTCTGCATATGCGCTATTTGCGCTTACAGCCAACCCCACATAAATCGATAAAGCCAAAATTCGCTTCGTGTCATATTTTAATGATGGTTTTTTTAGCATTTTTCCATTCCCAATATTCATTTTTATTCAACCCATTTTTCGTGCTGATATTCGCAGCTTTATTGGCTGCGGCATACCTTCGGGCGGCGGCTCACGCAATCCAGGCATGTTATCCAAAGCAGATTTAACTGCACTTTCAATCTCTGGTAATGCATCTGATTGCACTACCTCTAACCTTTCAACATCCCCGTTTAGCTTAAGCCATACAGTCACAACCAATTTATATTGACCTTGCTTTAACTTTTCATCTTTTTCAAGCGCTGCTTCAATTTGATTCTTAACCAATCCTGCGTACCAATTAAACTTAGCACCACCATCAGAACCAATTGTTTTTACATCACCACCTTTATAATCATTACTTACTGCTCCAGCCTGAAATGGACTTGGGCCATCTCCTGCAGCGCCCTCCATCTTCAAGCTTTCTGTTGGCGGAGCTTCTGCAGGCTTAGGTTGATCTACCTTAATTTCCTTAGGTTGCTCTTTAGGTTGCTCCTTAGGCGGCTCCTTAGGCGGTGGGGGTGGAGGCGGTGGGGGTGTATCTGGCAAAAGCTTAA
>JAIYEJ010000169.1 GCA_027487055.1 Methylotenera sp.
AGTTGGTTATGTAAGTTTTTATTGCTGATGATGTATTGCCTATTGATGTTACACTAACAATTTCGGTAGGTATGCCTTTACGTATTTTCCAGTCGATATAAGGCTGCATGGCGCCCATAAACGCAGAATCGGAAATAATTAGCAACGAACCTGTTTCAACAACCGGGGTAGATTTTTCTGTAATAAGGTTAACAAAATGGTTTTTATACAGTGCCGAGAATTCACTGTCGGGGTGAAGTATTGGGCTGGTTTGCTCATTTACACCAACACCCGGTGCGCTGCTAACAGTAACGGTTATAGAAGTTATAACACGCAATATTTTGGTTACAGGGTTGTATTGAAACGGGCGGATGTGCAATGCCTGCCCACGGTAATCGCGGAACACATAAGGAGCATCAAGTTCGGCCTGGTTGGCAGGAAAAAACGCATCGCTGTTATAGTCTAATCCTCTCCAGTACGGAACATCCTCTGGTTCTGTGGTGCGCTTCAGGTTGCCTTTGCTTGGGGCAATCTCCATATTAGCCACATCGGTATACTGCACATCGGTAACCGTAACCTTTGTATTTCCTGCATTGGGGATAATAATGGGCGCTGTAATTTGTGGTAAATCGGGTGTGCCTTTTACCAGCATAGGGTGTGCCCCTTCCATCTCAATTACATAAGCGGGGCCGTAATTAGTTTGCACGCTTTTTGGCGTGTACGTTGTCATATCAAACCTCAAAATAGTTTGGCCAACAGCGGGCGAAACAACCGTTAGGTTATAATCTTTTTTGTCTTTAAGCTGCACATTAAAATAATGCGATGGCATGGCTGGTATACTATGCGGAACAACCGGGTTGCCGTTGCCAATTTGCGCTGTTGCGGCAGAATTTACCGTTCCAACTGCAACAAAAAGAAAAAGAACTCGCTTAAGTGAGTGGAAATTGTTTTTCATAAAAAACTATTTGTGCTGCTAATGTACTTTATTCTTTCAAAAAAGCAAATACTCAACAGGGGGGCATTCTTACATGGCCTTTTCCTCTTTGTGTTCACTATCAACGCATTAGCACAACGCCCTTCCGACTTTTTTAAAACCACCGAAAATAACTATGGTGCTTTAGAGAACGGTGCTACCCTTTTATCGGTATTTACCTTTACTAACCCGGGGGCTAAAAACCTTTATATTCTCAGCGCCAAAGGCAGCCGTGCGGTTACGTTAGAATTCTCTCGCAGGGCTGTTGCTCCCGGCGCTACCGATAGTGTGGTGGTACGTTATACCCCAAGCGCCAAAGGGCCGTTTAAAGAGAGTGTGGAAGTTATTTTAAGTGCCTTAGATAAGCCCGTAAAACTGGAAATATCAGGCAACATAAAAAACTACAACCAGGATTTTTTAACCAGCTGTTTCCGCTTTGGTTCGTCTAACACTCCCGGTGTATTCCGTTTTGAGCATACAGGTACTGTGATTGATGCCGTTACCGGCAAGCCCATTGTGGGGGCAACCATTCAGTTGGTAGATATTGGCGGCATACGTGGCGACCTTAAAACCAACCGCAGCGGCACCTACAGCAAAGAGGTTACACCGGGGCTGTATGAGTTTGTAGTTACCGCACCCAACTACATTGGCGTGTACCACGAGCAGTACATAAACCCGCAAAAGCCCGATGTGGTATTTAAGCTGGAGCCTCTTAAGCCCGAAGAAATTGCGGTGCTTACTACCCCTGTGCAAGAGCCTATTGCCGAGATTCCTGAGCCGGGCAGAACGGAGCCAAATCCTCCCGTTAAACCAGAAAAGCCGGCCAAACCAACAACCCCTCCTACTCCACCTGCGCTGGTTAAACCTGTGGCTAAAGAGGGCGAGCTATCGTACGACGAATACAGGCCTAACAATGTGGTGTTTTTGATAGATGTTTCGGGCTCTATGAAAGATTCGCTAAAGCTGCCTTTGTTGAAGCAGTCGATGATAAACCTGCTGGGTACTTTACGCCCTATAGACCGCTTAGCTATTGTTACCTATGCCGATGGGACCAATATCGTACTATCGTCTACCCCGGTTACCGATAAAGCCCGCATACAGGGTATTATTGATGGGCTAACCGCAGCTGGAAAAACCGAAGGCGGCAAGGGTATGAAAAAGGCCTACCGTGTGGCCGAGAGCAATTTTATCCCCGATGGCAACAACCAGATTATCCTGGCTACCGATGGTGCTTTCTCCAGCCTGGGCGAAGAAGAGGGCGAGCTTAACCGCCTGATTGATGCGGGCGTGCGTGATGGTATATCCCTTTCTATACTCGGTTTTGGCAACAAAAAATATGCCTTAGAAACCATGCAGAAGTTTGCCAAACAAGGCAACGGCAGCTACCATACCATCCTCACCAAAGAAGACTCACAAGGGGTGTTGGTTGATGAAATTAAGAGCAGGAGTAGGAAGTAAGTAGTTTTAGTCTCCCTTTAAATAAAGGGAGTACCTCTGGCCTTGTGCCAGAGGGGAGAGATTTTTAATGTCGAAAACTTCTATATGTAGCCGGCTAATAAACGTATTCTTTCCAAAACATAAAGCTTCATATTAAGATAATTCCCCCTTTAAATAAAGGGGGAAATTCTATTTCGGTATTAACCGAAATAGAACGGGGGATTTTTAGCCGAACAAACTATTCTTATTTTTGACCCATGCGTATGTTGCCTTATAACCAATCATTAAAAGATTTTTCCAGACAGTTGAGAAACAACAGCACACTCTCCGAAGTGCTTCTCTGGCAATATCTAAAAAGCAGACAAATGCACGGCTTTTTGTTTTACAGACAAAAGCCAATTGATCGGTATATAGTTGATTTTTATTGCCCTAAGCTGCGTTTGGTAATTGAGGTTGATGGTGATAGCCACAATACTGATGAAGCAATGGTTAATGATACTGCAAGGGAAGAAATCCTAAGCAATATGGGGCTTAATTTCCTGCGGTACGATGACTTGGAAGTGAAGAAAAACATTGGAAATGTCTTACTATCAATAGAGGATTTTGTATTGGCTAAAAAATAGCATCGGATTAAAAATCCCCCTTCCTGTTTTTGATTCACATCAAAAACAGAACACCCCCTTTATTTAAAGGGGGAATTACTTAATTCTCACAAAGCGCATCATTACCTCTTTCCTTTCTTCTCTACAACCAATCCTTCTTCGTCGAATTTGCGTATGTCGATAAGGATTTCCCACTCCAGCTCAGGCACAAAATCATCTGTTTCCAGGTCTGATGTATCAATCTTATACAGCTTGTTTTCGTAAACAAAAACAGCGCTATCGTCATCGTAATCTTCATCGTCAATCTCTGCCTCAACAATGGCCGCTGCATTAAACACATGGCATAACTTACGGGCAATAAATATCTCGCGCTCACCGGTTGGCTCACCAGGAAAGTCCCAGAATATAATCTGCGTATCAAAATTACGGCCCGTATGGGTTACCGATACTGATATGTATTCGCCATTAGGCGCGTACTCTTCATCCACCCTTTCCTGAAAAACCAGCTTAGGGAACATTGTATTTAATTCAGCTTCAACTTGAGCGTATTCAACGTGCTTATCAAGCAGTATAGACGACACGAACATAGACATAGGTTAACTGTTTTTAGGGGTATATATACAAACGTTTTTAGGCTCGGTAAAAAAGTCGAGGGCAAAAAAGCCACCCTCCCTACCTACTCCCGAATTCTTTACTCCGCCAAAAGGCGTGCGCAAATCGCGCAATAGCCAGGTGTTCACCCAAACTATCCCGCTCTCTAATTTATTAGCCACACGGTGGGCTGTGTGCAGGTTATTCGTCCATACCGTAGCGGCAAGGCCATAGCCTACACCATTAGCCATAATAAGGGCTTCATCTTCCGTATCAAAGGGTATCAACGTAACCACAGGGCCAAATATTTCTTCCTGGTTAGTGCGGCAATCGTAAGGCAGGCCCTCAATCACCGTAGGGGCCACAAACCAGCCGTCGGAATTGTGCCCGCCAGGGTATACACGCTCACCTCCGCAAAGTATGGTGCCTCCCTCCTCTTTAGCAAGGTCAATATAACCCAGCACTTTATCCATGTGCTGGCGCGATACCAACGCCCCCATAAATGAGTCGGCGTTTAATGGGTCGCCCACATGCAACGCGCTTACTTTGGCAACAAAAGCATCTTTAAACTTAGCGTACAGGCTGCGCTCTACAAATATGCGTGAGCCGCAAAGGCAAATCTCTCCCTGATTTAAAAACGATGAGCGGACGGTGGTATCAAGCATCCGCTCAAAGTCGCAATCGGCGAATATAATGTTAGGGTTTTTACCCCCCAATTCCAGCGATAGTTTCTTAAACATAGGTGCTGCCACACGGGCAATATCGGCCCCTGTTTTAGTGCCACCGGTAAACGATATGGCTTTTATTTTGGGGTGCGATGTTATGGATGCCCCTGCTTTATACCCATAGCCATGTACAATATTCAATACACCGGCAGGCAGGCCTGCATCGCTGCAAATTTGGCCCAGCTTGTGGGCTGTATAAGGTGTTAGTTCTGATGGTTTAGCCACCACACAGTTGCCTGCGGCTATGGCGGGGGCTATCTTCCAGGTAAATAAATACAATGGCAAATTCCATGGCGATATACAACCCACAACCCCTATGGGGTGGCGCAGGGTGTAGTTTATCGCCGTATCGCCCGTAGCGTGTGCATTGGTAGCATAGTGTACAATAGCCGTGGCAAAAAACTGAAAGTTATCCCGTGCACGGGGAATATCAAGTTGCTTACAAAGCCACAAGGGTTTGCCGCTGTCTTCACTTTCTGCATCGGCCAGTTCGTCGAGGTTGTCGGCAATAAGCTGCGCTATTTTCAGCATTATCTCGCTGCGCTTTTCCACTGGTGTTTTAGACCATACAGGAAAAGCAGCTTCGGCCGCTTTTACAGCCAGCTCCACATCATGTTCATCACTATCGGGCACGGTAGAATATACACTGCCACGGGCAGGGTTGTAATTCTCAAAATACTGGCCACCCACAGGCGCCAC
>JAIYEJ010000297.1 GCA_027487055.1 Methylotenera sp.
ATAGAAAAAGCGTGTAAAAAAATTGCAATCGCCATTGATAGTGGTGCGCTTGAAGGCAATATGGGCAGCCTAGGTTCCGAAAATATTCAAGGTGAGTTGCAAAAAGCGTTGGATGTGATTACTAATGATATTTTTATAGAAGCCATTCAAGATAGCGGATATGTAGCGGGAATGGTTTCTGAAGAGCTTGTTGAAAACCTTGATTTTGCGGCGACTGCAAAACAAAAAGACACATATTTAGTCATGGTTGACCCACTGGATGGGTCATCAAATGTGAATGTTAATATCTCTGTGGGTACAATTTTTTCTATATTTAAATCCACTAAAAAGCCTTCTGATCTCGCAGATTATTTGCAATCGGGCAATCAACAATTATGTGCTGGTTATGTCATGTATGGCACATCTACAATGATGGTGATGACATCAGGCAATGGTGTGAATGGATTTACCCTTGATAATAAGTCTGATGAGTTTTACTTAACTCATCCCAATATGCAAATTACTGAAGATACGCAAGAATTTTCGATCAATATGTCAAATTACCGCTTTTGGTCATCACCAGTGCAGCGCTATATCGATGAGTGCTTGCAAGGTGAAGAGGGCGACCGCGAAAAAGATTTTAATATGCGTTGGGTTGCCTCTATGGTGGCAGAAGTACATCGTATTTTAATGCGCGGTGGCGTTTTTATGTATCCAATAGACGAAAAAATAAAAAAAGCAGGCGGTAAACTACGCTTAATGTATGAAGCAAACCCCATGAGTTTTATTGTGGAGCAAGCGGGTGGGTTAGCTACGACTGGAAAGTTACGCATTTTGGATATCACCCCTACACAAATTCACCAACGTGTGCCTGTCATGCTGGGAAGCCGCAATGAAGTCCAGCGTATTATTGACTACCACTCAGGTACTAAAAGCAAGAAAAAAGCGCACTAAATGTTTGTAAGTTGCTCAATCGTTACTTGACGATTGAGTTAAGCTCACCTTTTAAATAACGCTCTGCCATTTTCTCGCAAGAAATAGGTATTATTTTAGCTGCTTGGCCAGCGGACCCGAACGCCTCATACCTATCAATACAGATTTCACGCATTGCAATTGTAGAAACACTGAGAAACTTTCTTGGGTCAAACTCTTTTCGTTTCTCTGTAAAAAACTTACGAATAGAGCCTGTATAAGCCATGCGTAAATCGGTGTCGATGTTTACTTTTCTTACACCATGCTGAATCCCTTCGACAATTTCTTCAACGGGCACACCATAAGTCTCACCCATTTCGCCGCCAAACTCATTAATAATGTGTAACCATTCTTGTGGCACAGAAGATGCGCCATGCATAACTAAATGTGTATTAGGAATACGCGCATGTATTTCTTTAATGCGGTGAATAGCAAGTGTTTTTCCTGTAGGTGGCTTTGCGAACTTATAAGCGCCATGTGAAGTACCAATTGCAATTGCCAGTGCATCTACGCCAGTTTTACGAACAAAATCTGCAGCCTCTTCAGGGTCTGTGAGCATCTGGTCGTGACTTAACATGCCAACTGCCCCAGAACCATCTTCTTCACCTGCCAAACCAGTCTCTAATGAGCCAAGCACGCCTAACTCACCTTCAACAGAAACCCCAATCGCATGTGCTATTTCGACAATTTTTTTGGTAACTTCAACATTATATTTGTAGCTAGATGGTGTTTTTGCGTCTTCCATCAGTGAACCATCCATCATCACGCTAGAAAAGCCAGAACGAATGGCTTGCATACATACCGCTGGTGATTGACCATGGTCTTGATGCATGACAACAGGAATATGTGGATAAGTTTCTATGGCTGCAAGCACTAAATGTCTTAAAAAAGCTTCGCCTGCATATTTACGGGCACCTGCAGAGCCTTGTAAGATGACTGGGCTGTTAGTTTGCTCAGCCGCCTGCATGACCGCATGGACTTGCTCCATATTGTTGACGTTAAAGGCTGCAATTCCATAGCTATTTTCTGCAGCATGATCTAGTAGCTGTCGTAACGAGACAAGTGCCATCAATACTCCTTCAATTGCAAATTACTACTATACTAGACCTAAAAAATGATATGTTGTGCTTTAAGCAATAATGTAAAACTAAATCAATTCATTAATTTAAGCATAAATTAATTGAGTAATCACTTATTTTCTTGATTTGACTCGTAATTTTCATATGCATTAATAATTTTTTGCACCAACGGATGGCGCACCACGTCGGCAGATAAAAAATGCGTCATGGCAATACCTTTTACGTTTTTTAAGATTTTTTGCGCTTCTACTAAGCCACTTTTTTGGTGACGTTGTAAATCAATTTGTGTGACGTCGCCCGTAATCACTGCTTTTGTGCCGAAACCAATGCGCGTTAAAAACATTTTCATTTGTTCCGGTGTAGTGTTTTGTGCTTCATCCAAAATAATAAAACTTTGATTTAAGGTGCGTCCGCGCATATAAGCTAAGGGCGCAACTTCAATCGCGCCACGCTCAAACATTTTATTCACAGTATCGTAACCCGCTAAGTCATACAAGGCGTCATACAAAGGCCGCAAATAAGGATCCACTTTTTGGTTTAAATCGCCTGGCAAAAAGCCTAAACGCTCGCCTGCTTCGACCGCTGGGCGAACTAATACAATTTTTTTAACACGGTCGCGGCTCATGGCGTCTACTGCGCTGGCTACCGCTAAATAGGTTTTACCTGTGCCCGCTGGGCCAATGCCAAATGTCACATCATGGTCTTGAATTTGCTGCAAATAGGTAACTTGGCGAGGTGTTCGCCCATGTAAATCGCCACGACGTGTCATAAGCACTGGCATAGTAGTAGTGCTCACATCTTCTGGTTTGAGTTTATCGACTTCTACTAAGCTCAGTTGAATGTCTTCTAAGCTAAGTGGTTTTTTAGCGCGCACATAAAAGTTTTCAATCATCTGTGCTGCCAATCGCATATTATTTTGGTTGCCACTGATATTAAATTTACCACCGCGGCGGTTGATATTCACTTCCAGCGCAGTTTCAATCTGCTTAATATTTTCATCTAGTGCACCGCACAAATTGGCCAAGCGGCTGTTATCTTCGGGTTGTAGAGTGATTTCCATGATTAGACTATCTCGCCAACAATCTCACCTTGTAGGCGTTTGGGGTTAAAAACATCGGTAATTTTTACATTTACGAAAGTGTTGATTAAGCTTTCATCGCCCGCAATATCCACTACGCGTCCATTATCCGTTTTGCCTGCCAATAAATTCGCATTTTTCCAAGAAACACCATCAATTAAAACGCGTTGAATGGTACCTAGCATATTGCGGCTAATCGCATCGCCTTGCGCTTCGTTAATGGCTTGAAGCTTACTTAGTCGTGCTAGTTTTGTGGCTTGTGGCGTATCATCTTTTATAAACGCGGCTGGCGTGCCGGGGCGCGGGCTATACAGAAAGCTAAAGCTATAATCAAAACCTACGTCTTGCATCATTTTAACAGTGGATTCAAAATCAGCTTCGGTTTCACCTGGAAAGCCGACAATGAAATCTGATGTAAAGGTCAACTGAGGGCTTGCTGCTTTTAACTTGCGGATAATCGATTTAAATTGTAGTGCTGTATAGTTGCGTTTCATCGCCATTAACACGCGGTCGCTACCCGCTTGCACGGGTAAATGTAGTTGCACAGCCAGTTTAGGAACTGTCGCAAAACAATGTATTAAGCGTTCTGTCATTTCATTAGGATGGCTAGTGGTAAAGCGAATACGCCCAATTTCTGGAATTTCTGCAATGGTTTCTATCAGCATGGCCAAGTCGGCTTCAACACCCTCATGTTCCATCGTATCTGGTGCACGATAAGCATTGACGTTTTGCCCAAGCAAAGTGATTTCCTTGACACCTTGTTCTGCCAATTGCACAGCTTCGGTCAAAATGTCGACAAATGGGCGAGAGACTTCTTCACCGCGTGTATAAGGCACCACGCAAAAGCTGCAATATTTGCTGCAGCCTTCCATAATGCTTAGAAAAGCGCTAGCACCTTCTACGCGGGGCGGCGGCAGATGATCAAATTTCTCTACTTCAGGAAATGTAATGTCGACCTGCGATAGTCCGCTATTTTGTTTTTGCTTAATCATATCTGGCAAGCGATGCAAGGTTTGTGGGCCAAACACCACGTCCACATAAGGCGCGCGTTTAATGATGTTATCGCCTTCTTGGCTTGCCACGCAGCCACCTACAGCAATGATTAAATTGGGATTTTTTTCTTTAAGTGGGATAAATCGGCCAAGATGGCTAAATACTTTGTCTTCGGCTTTTTCCCGCACACTGCAAGTATTAAGCAAAATCACATCAGCTTCTTCAATCGTTTGAGTTTCTACCATGCCATCACTGCTGTTAAGCATATCCGCCATGCGCGATGAATCATATTCGTTCATCTGGCAACCGAAGGTTTTAATAAAGACTTTTTTGGGCAAAAACTCTTTTGAGTGGCTCAAGACATTAACTCTTTAATTTAAAAACATAATTTTAGCTTATTTGGGCATTAACTAAAAAATATTAATTCATTTTGATATACATCAATGCACAATTTTTCGCATCAATTAACATCTACTTAACAACTTTTTGGAGTGAAAGAATATGATTGCCACAGAAAATGTCAATTTTGACAAGGTAAATAAGAGTGCTGTTCTACAGCAACCTTTCCCACATTTTTGCATTGATGGCTTATTGGATGAAGATTTTGCAGATGAGATTTACCAAGCTTTTCCAAGTTACCAAGATGCTTTATCACAAGGACACGAGTTTACTGCGGTAAACGAAAAGCGCAAAATTCAAATTACCGATGCTAATAAATTTCCAGCACCTATTTTAGAGCTACATAAAATACTCGCTTCAAGAGAGTTCATCTCTAGGATTGAAAAAATGATGGGCATTCCCAATCTGCTTCCAGATCCTGAGTTAACTGGAGGTGGTATTCATGAAACGAATTCTGGTGGACATTTGGATGTTCATGTTGATTTTAACTATATCCCAGAAAAGAAATTACACCGACGCGTCAATATTTTGATTTATTTTAATAAAGACTGGAAAGAGGAATATGGCGGCTACCTAGACATATGGGATAAAGACGTCAAAACGCGTCATGGATATTTTGCACCGCAATTTAACAGGGCTTGTGGTTTTGCTACAAGTGAAATTAGCTGGCATGGTGTAATGCCAGTGACTTGCCCACCTAGTATGATGCGTCGTTCATTTGCAGTTTATTACTATACTAAAGAAGCACCAGAACACTGGAATGCGACAATACACTCCACCATATTTAAAGCACGCCCTGATGAATGGATGAAAGCGAATTTAGCAATGCCAATAGAGTCAGCATTAAGAGAAGCTAAAGAAGTCGTAGACTCAATTAAAAAAGGGATTAAAGGCATATTAAATAAATAGTTTGCATCTAGAGTAAAATAGCTCAATTTTGTATTTGAGCTATTTGATGCAAGCACTTCCCATTTTTTTTAATATTCAAAATCGACCATGTGTGGTGATAGGCGGTGGCGATGTGGCGACTCGCAAGGTAACCATGCTGCTCAAAGCCAGCGCGGCGATTACCTTGTACTCCCCCGAGATCTGTCATGAACTGCAAGCGATGGTTGATGATGGAAAAATTGTGTACGTCAATGCCCACTTTTTACCTAGTCAATTAATTGGTGCTTGCATGGTCATTGCGGCAACTGATGATGAAGATGTAAATATCGCTGTATCTGAGGCAGCAAAAGCACAAAATATCCCTGTAAATGTGGTAGATGCGCCCCATTTATGTACCTTTACCATGGGCTCAATCATAGACCGTAGTCCTATCGTCATCGCAATTTCCAGTGAGGGCAATGCACCCGTACTAGCGCGATATATTCGTGCCAAAATTGAAACGATGTTGCCCGCTACTTATGGACGTATTGCAGATATTGCCGGGGAGTTTCGTGAGGCAGTCAAAACTAAATTTACAAACACCCAAGCTAGGCGAATTTTTTGGGAGAGCGTTTTGCAAGGCAGCTTTGTAGAGCGGGTATTGTCAGGGCAAGAGCAAGCGGCACGCGAGCAATTGGCAGATTTGATTAGTGATACAGACGCAACAAAAAATCAAGGGGAAGTGTTTTTAGTAGGCGGTGGTCCAGGAGACCCTGATTTGCTCACATTTAGAGCCTTAAGGTTGATGCAGCAATGTGATGTATGTGTGTACGATAAATTAGTAAGCCCCGAGGTAATGGAGTTAGTGCGACGCGATGCAGAATTAATTTATGTAGGTAAATCGCGCGATCAACATACCATGCCGCAAGAGGAAATTAATGAGCTCTTGGCCAAACTTGCACTACAAGGGAAAAGGGTGTTGCGCCTTAAAGGTGGGGATCCTTTTATTTTTGGGCGCGGAGGTGAAGAAATAGAAACGCTCATGGCGCATGGCGTACCTTTTCAAGTGGTGCCGGGTATTACAGCTGCAAATGGCGTTTCAAGTTACGCAGGGATACCGCTCACACATAGAGATTACGCCCAAGCTTGCTTATTTATTACAGGACATCTTAAAGACGGCAATTTGGATTTAGATTGGGTCGCAATGAGTCGTCCGCGCCAAACTGTCGTCATTTATATGGGTTTGGTTGGTTTGGCAGAAATATGCGAAAAGCTTATCGCACATGGCGTTTCCGCCAATATGCCTGTTGCAGTGGTGCAGCAGGGGACAACCCAACGTCAACGCGTCGTTATTGCTACATTAGCTGATTTGGCCAAAAAAGTTGAATCTGCTGGAATGAAACCACCATGTTTAACCATCATTGGGGAAGTTGTAAAGTTGCGTGATAAGCTAAATTGGTTTAACGTAGGCTAGCTCTAATCAGCATGGGCTAATTGAATTAAGTTAACTGTCTGACCGTTTAACTATGCCGGAGAGGCGATATGGAGAAGTTCAATTTTAGAAAAGGCGTAAGAAAAAACAAAACGCCTTCGCACATTGATATTTTGCTACTTGATCATGATGTAGATCATTCAGTCGTGCTTAAGCAAGTTATAGAAAGTCGTATATCCGCTAAAGTCACAGCGGTTAAAAAAGTAGAAGAAGCTAGAGCGCTTTTGCAAAAAAATCCTGATAAATTCTTTATTGGGATAACCAGTGTGTTCGATCACTTCGGATTTGAAAAAGTTGATCTTTTGGGAGAATTCGGCTTACCTATTATTGCTATCTTAGATCACTTTGAAGATGAAGTGCGTGATCAGTTGATAAAGCGCCATGTGATTGATTATGTGGTTAAAGGTAATCAACTAGATACAGTTTATATATGCGACTTAATCACTAGGGTGATTAAGAATTGTGATATTAAAGTCATGGTGGTTGATGACTCTAAAGTCTCCCGATTTGTTTTAGAAAGAGAATTACGTTTACAGCAATTTGAAGTGATTAATAGTACAAATGGAGTAGAAGCGTTAGAAATTTTGCGTGCTCAGCCAGATATTAAGCTGGTATTAGTCGATAGTAGAATGCCTTTGATGGAAGGGTACGCTTTTGTAGAGCAAGCCAGAAGGCAATACAGCAAAGATGAGTTGGTTATTATAGGTATTTCGGGTTCGCAGGATGCGCGCACCGCAGTTCAATTTCTAAAAGCAGGTTCAAATGACTTTATTGCAAAGCCTTTTAATTATGAAATGTTGCTGTGTCGGATATCTAGAAATCTAGATATGTTAGATGCAATTAGCTTAGCAAAAAGCTTATCAAATACTGATTTTTTAAGTAACTTATCAAATAGGCGTTATTTCTTTGAGCACGGTAACAAATTAATAACTACTTTGAGATTAGGAATGCCGCTTACCGTAATGATGATTGATATAGATAATTTTAAAAAAATAAATGATGTATATGGTCATGATGTAGGTGATTTGGTGATTAAAAATATTGCCAAGATATTAAAAAAACA
>JAIYEJ010000118.1 GCA_027487055.1 Methylotenera sp.
GCTCTGAAGTTAAGCTATTGAGTGGTATTTCTTTAAGCGTTTCTAATATGCCTACATCTTGCTTTTGTTGCGCCATATCTTCTAATTGGGCGCTCGCACCCTCAAATTCAAGCGCAAAATCCAAACTATCATCTAACAACTGTAACTCACGTTGAATTTCATGCAACAGTCGCGGTTCGACTTGAGACTCTATGGTATGCAAAAGCGCTGCGGGCTTCGATTGAGGCTGCCCAAGAGCCGCATGGATACTGGCTTGCAGAAGCACATCTTCCTCTGCGAAGCCTTGCGCTAATGTTAGATGCTCTGGTTTTGCTAAATTTGGTTGCATCAACAACATCAATACAAACCGTTTTTTAATCGAAACAGGGGCACGTGATTGGCGTTGGGTTGATTGCGCAGGCGCTCTATTTGGCGCAGGTAATTTCAACAAGCTTTGCATTTCTGCCTCAGTTACCTGGGCAAGTTCTGCAATTTTTTTGCGCATAAATAATGCGCTACGTGGCGCTGTAATTTGCCGCAAAATAGGTTCGGCTTCATTTAAAAACTTAACTCTATCTTCTTGTGAATTCAATGGGTTAGCATCTATTAAGTGCTCGACAATATATTGCGAAAGTGGCATCGCTTTTTTCACTTCTAATTCAAATTTTTCTTTGCCAAATTCGCGCACATAGCTATCTGGGTCATGCTCTTTGGGCAAAAACAAAAATCTTAGCCTTAAGCCATCTGTTAATGCAGGAAGCGCGTTCATCGCCGCTCGCCAAGCCGCTGTGCGGCCAGCATTATCGCCATCAAAGCTAAATACAATTTCATCGGTTTGGCGCATGAGTTTGGTAATATGAAATGGCGTGGTTGCGGTGCCTAAAGCCGCCACTGCATACTCAATACCGTATTGCGCAAGCGCCACCACATCCATGTAACCTTCAACCACCAGCACGCGCCCTGCATCGCGAATCGCACGTCGCGCGATAAACAAACCATATAACTCATGACCCTTTTGAAAAAGCGGCGTTTCAGGCGAGTTGTAATATTTTGGTACATCTTCAGGGTTAATCACGCGTCCGCCAAAGCCAATAACTTGGCCTTTTTGATCATGAATCGGGAACATAATACGGTCGCGAAAGCGGTCGTAGCGTTTGCCTTGATCGTTCTCCACCACTAAACCCGCAGTTTGCAGGGCTTCGCTCTCATAATGCGGAAAAATACTTTGCAAATTTTGCCAAGCTGCTGGCGCATAGCCAATTTGAAATTTAGCTGCTATTACGCCACTTAAGCCACGCTCTTTTAGGTATCCAATCGCGCGTTCAGACTTTTTAAGCTCAGACTTGTAATAATTGGCGGCTTGTTGCAAGGTTTCTTGCAAACCCAATTTAATGGTTTTATTTTGCGCTTCTTTTTCTCTTGACTCAGGTGTTGATTGTTCTTGCGGGACAATCATGCCGACATTTTTTGCTAAGTCATGAATTGCCTCAACAAAACTTAAACCATTGTATTCCATTAAAAAACTAATTGCAGTGCCGTGTGCGCCACAACCGAAGCAATGGAAAAATTGTTTGGTCGGGCTTACCGTAAAACTAGGTGATTTTTCATTATGAAACGGGCAGCATGCAGAATAATTAGCACCTGCTTTTTTTAAGGGTACAGATTTATCTACCACATCGACGATGTCGACGCGGTTTAACAGTTCTTGTATAAAACTCTCTGGAATCAAAATGTATTCTCTGCCATTTAAACTTTATCGTAATACTGCGTTGCTCAATTAAATTTTTCGCTTACATACCAACCACGTATGTGCGCCTAATATTTAATTTCGCGCCTTGTCTTACTTAAAACTTTAGAATGCATAAATACATTTACAAGGCTTTTTAGATTTTAGCCTAATTTCGAAAACAAAAAGGAGCTTGCGCTCCTTTCATTTTACTACTTATTCGTGTTTAGGCTAAACGGGCTTTTATCATACCAGAAACTTTACCCATATCCGCCATGCCTGCTACTAGCGGTTTAACTAAGCCAACTACTTTACCCATATCTTTTGCGCCTAGTGCGCCTGTGTCGGCAATAACTTGATTAATAATTTGGTTAATGGCTTCGTCTGATAATTGCGCTGGCATGTAAGCTTGCAACACAACCACTTCAGCTTTTTCTATATCAGCTAAATCTGCACGATCTGCTGAGTCATACGCTGCGATAGAGTCGCGGCGTTGCTTAAGCATTTTTTCAATTACCGCAATTACATCCGCATCTGATAATTCAATACGCTCATCTACTTCTCGTTGTTTTATCGCAGAAAGCAGTAAACGTATTGTGCCTAAACGCGCACTATCTTTTGCGCGCATTGCGGTTTTCATGTCCTCAGAAATCTGAGCTTTTAACGACATGAATTAATATAATTTTGCTGGAAGTGTTTGATTGCGTAAACGACGATATTGACGTTTAACCGCAGCTGCCGCTTTGCGTTTACGTTCCCAAGTTGGTTTTTCGTAAAACTCGCGTGCGCGCAAGTCGTTTAACAAACCAGTTTTTTCTATTAGGCGTTTAAAACGGCGTAAGGCAACGTCAAACGGCTCATTTTCTTTTACACGTACACTAGACATTCGTTCTCTCTTATCAAAAATAATGCTCAGATTCCAAAATAAAAGTAATGCAAACCTGAGAAAAGTCCGCCATTTTAATCGTATAATGCTTTTATTTCAACAACTTTAACGTTTTTCAATCACTTTTATGCGTTTATATACTTAAGTGCTTAAAAGTGTCTGTTTAGGTCAATAAATGCTTGTTTTAGGTTTTGAGTCTTCTTGCGATGAAACGGGTGTTGCGCTTTACGACACCGCGAAAGGTTTGCTTGCGCACGCGCTACATTCGCAAGTAGCTATGCACGCAGAGTTTGGCGGTGTGGTGCCAGAGCTGGCCTCTAGAGACCATATTCAGCGAGCCTTACCGCTGACCGAGTTGGTATTAAAAAATGCGAATAAATCGCTTAAAGATTTAGATGGCATTGCCTATACACAAGGCCCAGGCTTAGCAGGCGCACTGTTAGTGGGCGCCAGCATTGCGCAATCGTTAGCGTTTACGCTAAATGTGCCAAGTGTTGGCGTGCATCACCTAGAAGGCCATTTGCTTGCGCCATTGTTAGAAGAAAACCCGCCGCAATTTCCATTTGTGGCATTGTTAGTTTCTGGCGGGCATTCGCAACTGATGCGCGTAGATGGCATTGGCGAGTACGAATTACTAGGCGATACATTAGATGACGCGGCTGGAGAGGCTTTTGATAAAACCGCCAAATTACTGGGCTTGGGCTACCCTGGTGGACCAGCGCTGGCTAAATTGGCGACTTTAGGCAAACCGCGCTTTACGCTACCAAGACCAATGTTAAATAGCAAAGATCTAGACTTTAGCTTTAGCGGCTTAAAAACAGCCGTTTTAACGCTAATAAATAACAACCAACCATTGGGTGAGATAAAAGACGCGCAAACACAAGCCGATGTCGCCTATGAGTTTCAAGAATCTGTTACTGAAATCCTCACCGCCAAATGCATGGCAGCACTACGCGAAACGGGTTTGGATAATTTGGTGGTTTCTGGGGGCGTAGGTGCAAATACGCGCTTACGCGAAAAACTTAACCAAGCCACTAAGCGAAAACTATGTAAGGTGAGCTACCCGCGCTTAGAATTTTGCACCGACAATGGCGCGATGATTGCCTTTGCAGGCGCCATGCGTTTAAAGGCCATGGGTCTAAACGCGACAAATTTTCAAAAACAAGATTATGCGTTTAGTGTGAAGCCGCGTTGGGATTTGGCTGAACTTACTAAGCCTTAAACTATTTTTTCTTAAAACTGGATTCTGTTCCATCCATCAGCTTTTGTATATTCGTCCGATGACGCCAAAACAGCATAATCGCCATCACCAGCACCATCCACACATAATCTTTATAAGGCAACAACAAATACGCAAAAGCGGGCGACAGTGCTGCTGCCATCAGCGCCGCGAGTGACGAGATGCGCGAGATTGCAAACATGATACCCCATGCCAATATACACGCGAGCCCCAACCAAGGTGAAACCGCCATCATCACACCCAGCGCGGTTGCAACACCTTTGCCACCTTTAAATTTGTAATAAATTGGGTATAAATGCCCAAAAAACACGGCCAAGCCCACGCCAGCCACCACCCACATCAGCATATTAAATTGCAATGCAAGCCAAACGGGTAGCCAACCTTTAAGTGCATCGCCCAACAAGGTTAAAATCGCGGCTTTTTTGTTTCCACTACGCGCCACGTTGGTTGCACCTGGGTTGCCGCTACCCACAGTGCGCGGGTCTGGCAAGCCAAAGACTTTGCTGGTAATGATGCCAAACGACACCGAACCCAGTAAATACGCGGCAACTATAAAGATTATTGGGATGACGGTGACCGAAAAGAAACCTAACTCATTCATAAAAAACGCCTTAAATTAGTGTTTGCACACTATTATGCTCTAAAATCTATTATTACATTTTAAACCATCATAAAACACTCTTAATACTATGGACACAATATTTTTAGAGCAGGTGAAAGTGCAAACCAAACTTGGCGTACACGAATGGGAGCGCATGGTGACGCAAACCATCATTTTAGATATTGAAATTGGCTACGATTTAATACCCGCTGGCAAGAGTGATTCGATTGCCGACACCATTGATTATGGCGCTGTGGTAAGCCGCATCCGCGAAACGCTCATCGAACATAGCTTTCAATTGGTTGAGGCTTTGGCCGAACATGTGTGCCAATTGATTTTGAGTGAATTTAAGGCCGTAAGTGTAAAGGTAAAAGTCGCAAAGCCGAATATATTGCCAGGATTAAAAGCGCTGGGAGTTGTTATCAATCGGATTAAAACTTAATTTTCTATATAAATTAACTTGGAATCGTAATGGGGCTTTTAGAACAATATTATCTTATCTTACAAAGTTCGGTGCATATATACTAATCATCCAAGAAATTGAATAACCTTCCCAATCAAAAGATGCAAGCTATTGCGCGTGTTCAAAAAGTTATATTTGGTCAGGAAACACAAAAAAATGGCTTTTTGAATCCTCCAAAGATGATGCAATCTTTTTTCTCCTGAACTTTAATCAATCTTCGGAGACAACCTTCATTTATGGTTTA
>JAIYEJ010000029.1 GCA_027487055.1 Methylotenera sp.
AACTTAAACTCATGGATAAAGTGGCTTATATTCGTTTTGCTTCGGTATATCGTAGCTTTTCAGATGTGGATGACTTTCATGAAGCGATACGAGATTTATAGCTGTGATTGATAAGCGCGCAAAATAAAAGCAATGGCCTTTACCGCTGACGACCACAATTTTATGACACGTGCGCTTCGTTTGGCGGAGCAAGGCTTATATAGCACAATGCCAAATCCGCGTGTTGGTTGTGTCATCGTAAAATACAATCAAATCATTGGTGAAGGCGCACATTTAAAAGCGGGCGAGCCGCATGCTGAAATTCTCGCTTTGCGTCAAGCGGGTGAGACTGCCAAAGGTGCAACCATGTATGTCACGCTAGAGCCTTGTAGTCATACTGGGCGAACGCCACCATGTGCAGAGGCGCTTGTTAATGCAGGTTTAGCAAGGGTGGTGGTGGCGATGCAAGACCCAAATCCACAAGTCGCGGGCAGCGGCTTAGCACTATTAAAATCAAACAATATTGAAGTGGCTTGCGGTTTGATGGAGTCGCAAGCGCGCGACCTTAACCCAGGCTTTTTTTTGCGTATGACGCGACAAATGCCTTTTGTCCGTAGCAAAATCGCTGCAAGTTTAGATGGTAAAACCGCACTGAATAATGGGGCTAGCCAATGGATTACCAGTGAGTCAGCAAGATTGGATGTGCAACATTGGCGTGCGCGTTCGTGTGCGATACTTACTGGTGCGGGGACAGTGTTAGCAGATAACCCTAGCATGACTGTGCGGAATATTGAAGTAAGCTGCCAACCACTCAAAATTATTGTCGATAGTCAGTTAAGTATTTCACCCAACGCAAAAATTTTACAAGATGGCAATGCGTTGATTGCTTTTGCTGTGCCCAACTCAGAAAAAAAAGAGGCTCAGTTTTTATCTGCGGGCGCAGAGTTGCTTTGCATCCCGAACGCAGAAGGAAAAGTTTGCCTTAAAACACTGTTAAGTCACCTTGCGAGCCGTGAAATCAATGAGGTTTTATGTGAAGGTGGCGAGGGTTTAAATGGCGCGCTAATGTCTAACCATTTAATTGACGAGTTGTTAATCTATTATGCGCCCAAGCTTATGGGTGGCAATGCTAAAAGTATGTTTGCAATGCTAGAGTTTACGAATATGAATCAAGCAATCACACTAGATATTTTGGATATTCGCAAAATTGGTGTGGATATTCGATTGCGCGCAAAGCCTATTGCTCAAAACGTAAGTCCAGACGCATGATACTGATTGATACCCATTGCCATTTAGATGCGCACGAGTTTGATGCCGATCGCGATGAAGTTGTAAGTCAAGCAAAGGAAACAGGCGTGGGAATGATTGTGATTCCAGCGGTTGAGCCGAATAATTTTCAAAAAGTTATTGCGTTATCTAAACAATATTCTAATTGTAGCTTTGCTTTAGGTATGCACCCAATGTATATCGATAATTCGAGCCCTGGCGATGTTAAACGCTTGCATGCCTTGATTAAACAAGAGCTAAACAATAAAAGTAAGCTTGTGGCTGTTGGTGAAATTGGTTTGGATTTTTTTGTAACACAGCAAAATAGAGAAACACAGGAATACTTTTTTGCAGAGCAATTAAAATTAGCAAAAGAATTCAACTTGCCTGTGATTTTGCATGTTAGGCGAGCAGTTGACGATGTATTAAAATATTTGCGTGCGCATCAAGTCTCTGGCGGCATTGCACATGCGTTTAATGGCAGTAGGCAGCAAGCAGATGCATTTATAGCGCTAGGATTTAAATTGGGGTTTGGTGGCGCAATGACGTATTCGCGTTCGCTTAAAATTCGTGAGTTGGCTAAAACTTTGCCACTTGAAGCAATCGTTCTAGAAACGGATGCGCCAGATATTCCGCCAGAATGGTTAGGTAGAAAAGGACGTAATAGCCCAAACGAGCTATTGAAAATTGCACAAATATTTGCTGAGCTACGCGGGATGGAATTGTCGCAAATCATTGAAATTACAGGCAAAAATGCAGTCGATATTTTGCCGAATTTAGGCACTTTATACACACCACTTGAAGCTTTACATTAACAAGTGTAAAAAACCTTGTCAAACCAATGACATACAATAAGTCATTGATTTATATATATAAAAAATTAGATTAAATTTTGAGCTTTTTTAAAAAAGCCTTATAAATTGATAAGTTACAGATTTAAGACGCATTAATCCACAAAGTTATCCACAGATTTTGTGGATGGAAAAACGGAAAAAATAAAACATTAAATTTTGCAAGCTTTTTATTTAAATTTTTTATACTGTTTTTTAATATAAAGCAAAATAGTAATAAGCAAAATGTATAAAACCAAAAGTATAAAGTGAGGACGCTGAAAGTTAAGTTAGTATGAAAGTTGCCCAAAAACATTACCGAACAATTTGGCCAGACGCGCATTGCAAGTTTGTCGAGATTATCGACCAAACTAAATTGCCGTTTGTATTTGAAATTGTGCACATTCACAATGTGTCGCAAATGGCACACGCCATTAAAACCATGCAAGTACGTGGCGCGCCTTTAATCGGCGTGGCTGCGGCATATGGCATTGCACTCGCGATGTTAGAAGATGATTCAGATGCCAACTTATCACTTGCAGCAACGCTTTTAAAAGCCAGTCGTCCTACAGCGGTTAATTTGACATGGGCGGTAGACCGCATGGTTGCTGTATTGCAGGACATTGCTTGCAAAACACGTAATTTAGCTGCTTGGCGCGAAGCCGCGCAAATTGCAGAAGAAGATGTCGCGCAAAATCAAGCGATTGGTCTTCATGGTTTAAAATTGATTCAAACGCAAATTGAATTGCAGAGGTGTATGCAGGAAGAGGCGCAAGGCGCACATCAAAGAGATAGTTCGGGGTTGTACAGCGAGGCTGCGAGCACTGAGCAACGCAGACATGCGTCGCCTCTGCAATTTAATATCTTGACGCATTGCAATGCGGGTTGGCTTGCTACGGTTGATTTCGGCACCGCGCTTGCGCCTATTTACGCTGCGCATGATGCAGGTTTGAATATCCATGTGTGGGTAGATGAAACGCGTCCGCGTAACCAAGGTGCATTTTTAACTGCATGGGAGCTGGCGCAACACGGCGTGGCGCATACGGTGATTACCGATAATGCGGGTGGTTACCTTATGCAACAGGGTTTGGTGGATATGGTAATTGTGGGTGCAGACCGTGTCACCGCCAATGGTGATGTGTGTAACAAAATCGGCACTTATTTAAAAGCGCTGGCGGCATATGATAACCAAATATCCTTTTATGCCGCCGTGCCTAGCCCAACGATTGATTGGAAGCTTGCCAACGGAAAAGAGATAGAAGTTGAAGAACGTAACAGTGATGAAGTGGCTTATATCAGCGGTTTGGCGTCAGATGGCACTGTTCAAAACATACGCGTGATACCGCAAGGCTCAAGCGCGGCCAACCCAGCTTTTGATATTACACCAGCAAGATTAATCACGGGAATTATCACTGAAGCTGGTTTATTAAATATTGCTGAGATGAAACAAATGAGATTAAAAAAATGAACAAAATTAGACGCTATATATTGTTAGCAACTGCAACAGCAGGAGTGGGTAGCCTTGCCAAAATATTGCTATCGAATACGCATGCTACAGATAACTTAAACTTGGATGAGATTGAAGGCGCTAGCGCTAATCAAATTGCAGTAAATACAGTTAATAAAAACCTTGCTTTAGCCTCTGAGCCTAAAATGGGCATTAATTTAAGTGAGATAAATTATTATGCGACTGAATATCCATTTGTAGATTTAATGAAAAGCTCGTCTGGTTTTAATTTAGACAACCTTCAAGATTCAAGCCTGCAGGATGAAATCGGGTACTTTACACAAATACCTGAAGGTGCAAATTTTGCGACTTGTTTAGTGGCTGAAGCGCCAGAGAATTCAAAACGCGATGAATACATTAAGAGTGGGCAATATGTTTTTTTGTATGATGGTGATGCCGCAACAATTTATAACTATGATCGTGTGAATCGTAATAAAAATACGCTTGAGTTTAAAGAGTGTCGCGTGGTCTCGCAAAAACCAAACCGCATTGTTTTAAATTGTGATTTTACGTATGGCTTGCGATTTAATATTCATGGTTTAAGTGCAAGCAACCCTATTAAAAATGTACGGATTGTGCCAATCGCACAAGAAAAAACCTACCTAGAGAACCCATGGAAACAAGAGTTCTTAGACCTATGGAAGAATATGGCATGCGTAAGATTTATGGATACCATGAAAATCAACAATTCAACACAAAGCAAATGGGCGAATAGGCCTAAGCCTACTTATGTGACTTATAGTATGAATGATTTTATACCAAATGTTAAAGGCATGCCTCTTGAAATGTTAGTCGATATGGCTAATCGTTTAAATACGAATCCTTGGTTTTGTATTCCACATTTAGCTGATGATGACTATGTAAAACAGTTTGCCACTTATGTGAAAGAGAATTTAAACCCAACCCTTAAAGCATATATTGAATACTCAAATGAAATTTGGAATGGCGGTTTTGTGCAAACCGATTATTGTGACCAGCAAGCAAAAAAATTACGTTTGCCACGTGCAGATGGAGAAAAAGGCGAGGGTGGTGCCAGCGAGTTCAAAGCATATCGTTCTAAACAGATATTCACAATTTTTGATAGCGTGTACGGCGCTGCTAGAAAAGAAAGAGTTATCCGTGTGTTAGCTAGCCAAGCAGCCTGGACAGCGATGAGTGAGGCTGTTTGTTTAAGTGGGCAAGCATACAAACATGCAGATGTCCTAGCGATTGCACCTTATCCACAATTTAATGTATCTCCAGATGGAGAGTTAAAAGAAAATATCATTAAAAACTGGACGCTAGATCAATTATTTGATTTTTTAAATAAAAAATCGTTACCAGAAACGATAGGTTGGATAGAAGAAAGTAAAAAAGTGGCTGATCGATTTGGCTTAAAACTAATTGCTTACGAAGGTGGACAACACTGTGTAGGCACGGCAGGTAGCGAAAATAACGAGGCAGTTACTAAGTTGCTTATGCAAGCAAATGCTGACCCACGCATGGGCGAGATGTATACAGAACTGCTTAATGCTTGGTCAAAAGCAGGTGGGGATCTATTCTGCCATTACAGCAGTGTTGGCCCGTGGAGTAAATGGGGTTGTTGGACATTGTTGCAATCACTGTACCAACCAGTGACCAGTTCACCAAAATATATGGCAATTGTGCAATGGGCTATCAAGGTAGGACAAAAACTAAAAGCATAAATTTTATAAATTATTTAAATAAATTAGTTAACCTTGGTTGATTATATAAATGATCTAATATCAATTTAAATTTTTGTTAATAAATAACTGTTAAGTATGCAAAGTTTAGCCAAAGAATTATTGCAAGCCTCTCAAAAATTAGCCACATTAGGCTTAAACAAAGGCACATCTGGCAACGTGAGTGTGCGCCTTAATGATCATGGCGAAGATGGTTTTCTCGTCACGCCGTCTGGCATGCCGATTGAGGAAATGACGCCAGACAGTATGGTGAAGATGCAATTTGATGGTAGCTTTGAACTGCAAAAAGAATCAAACGCCAAAAAACCTTCGTCTGAGTGGCGTTTTCATCGTGATATTTTGCAAAACCGCACCGATGTAAATGCTATTGTGCATACGCACAGTATGTTCGCCACCACCATGGCGTGTTTGCATAAAGATATTCCACCGTTTCATTACATGATAGCTGTGGTAGGCGGCGACACCATTCGATGCGCACCTTATGCCTTGTTTGGCTCGCAAGCCTTATCAAATCAAGCTTTAACCGCATTGATAGACCGCAAAGCCTGCCTACTGGCAAACCACGGCATGATTGCCTTGGGTAAAGATTTAGACGATGCGCTGGCGGTGACGGTAGAAGTAGAAAACCTATGCGAGCAATACTGGCGTGTGCTTCAAATTTCAAACGGACAGCTTGATGAGCCGCATATTCTAAGCGAGGCTGAGATGCGTGAAGTATTTCAGCAGTTTAAGGGATATGGGAAATGGGCAAAGTAGCCGTCATTTCGTGCCTGAGTCGGAATCCAGTGTCCTAAGTTAAAAGTCAGTGTAGCCCGATAGCTAATCACTTTCTTTTGTTTGTGCAAAAGAAAGTAATCAAAGAAAACCACATCCCGCTCTGGTTATCGCAACCTTCGCCAAAGCTAATATAAATCTAAATTTCACTTACATCTAATACGTGAACGCCCAAGTCAGGCACGTTAAAACCACTGGGTGAGATTACACCAGTAAAACATACATGAAAAGGGTCAGCATTGCCACTCATAAACTCTAAAGCTGGATTGGTGTTCAATTCTAATATCCTTAAACTCTTAAAGAGACCAATAATGTGGTTGCGATCTTGGAAAGTTTGTTGCAATGGATTTAATTAAATCCATTGCTTCTGCGATTACTTTTTTGTTTCCAAGGCCAACAATAATTATTGGTAATGAACTATCATTTATTCATAGCGATTTGATTAATGGTTTAAAGTTCATTTAGTCAAGTCCAAAGTTATCATTGCCATAGTCATTTGTATCTAGAGATTCTACTACCTAATTAATGCGAAACATCTTCCACATGCAAGCCAGTATTCTGGCGCACATAAAGTTCTTCCCATAAGTCTTCGGCACGTTTATCGCGAGTCATTAAGCTAAACAAAATCACCATTAAAAAGCCGAGTGGAATCGAAATAATGCCTGGGTTTTTTAGTCGAAAGAGAGGTTTTTCAAGCCCCATAATACTCGTAGTTTGGCCTTGATATTTAATTAAATCTTCATTC
The DNA here is from genome assembly GCA_027487055.1 of Methylotenera sp. GTDB lineage: Bacteria > Pseudomonadota > Gammaproteobacteria > Burkholderiales > Methylophilaceae > Methylotenera_A. The sequence goes on from JAIYEJ010000029.1 coordinate 6,805, forward strand.
GCTTTAACAACTGATTTTTCTAGCTCTGCGATTTGTTTATTTATGCCTGTAACCGCTTCTTGACTGCGTATGTGCATCAGCAACTCGCGATGTTCTGAAATTTTCTGCGGTGCGCTTTGCATTACGCTATTGGCATCAGCCAGCACTTTTAGGGGGTACGTCATATTGGGTGAAACTAACACCAACAAAATCGCGCTGCCCGCGCCAATCAGCATGCCCATCACCACGCCAGTGGTGTTGCATTTCTTCCAATAAAGCGTCAAGAATATTGCTGGTAAATTGCTGCTAGCCGCTACTGCAAACGCCATGCCGACCAAGTGCGCCACGTTTTGGCCTTTGGCCAGTATGCCAATGATAATTGCCACGATTCCCACACCGATTGATGCGATGCGCGCGGCTTTCATTTGTTGCGCTTGTGTTGCGTTACTGTTTTTTATCACGTTGACATATAAATCATGCGCGATTGCACTGGCGCTTGCAAGTACCAAACCTGCCACCACTGCCACAATGGTTGCAAATGCCACTGCGGCGACAAACGCCAGCATAAAATTGCCCATGAGCGAGCTTTGTCCACCACCCAAATATTGCGCTAAAAGCGGTGCTGCCATGTTGCCGCCTTTATCAATAACGCCGATAGCTTCTGGTCCGACATGCATGGCGGCACCAAACCCTAAAAATAAGGTAAGCACGTAAAAGCCGCCAATAATCGCCATCG
>JAIYEJ010000322.1 GCA_027487055.1 Methylotenera sp.
AATAGATATAACTCGAAGCGCCTGATTACTTTATTCTTGTGACTCTCGGCCATATTCTTCATGTGACTTTGCCACCACTCACGCGCAATCGCCTCAAAACTATTTAATGCATCATCAAGCTTGCCTGATTTAACTGCCTTGCGTAACTCACTAGGGTCTTCACCAGCTGCAATAACTTTGCGTGCGTCATCACGCGCATCTCTTGCATCAGCAAGTGAAACATCAGGATAAGCGCCTAAAGCTAAACTTTTTTCTACTTTATTAATGCGATACTTCAAGCGCCATAACTTGCCACCTGCTGGTGTGACGAGCAAAAATAAGCCTCTTTCGTCAGAGAGCTTGTAGGGCTTAGCTTCTGGCTTTAACGTGCGAATCTTAGTATCCGATAAAGCCATTTCATACCCCTTTAATGTTTATTGGGGGTATCTTAGCACACTAAATAAGGGTATGTTTGAAAATACCCCCAGATATACCCCAATTAGATTCAGGATTGTAGAGGTGTGGTGAGGACAAGCTAGGACAAAAAGACAATAAAAAACCAGCACTTAGGCTGGTTCTCTATTAAAACCTAGACAAGCTAGGAAAGGTATTTGGTGGTGAAAGAGGGACTTGAACCCTCGACCCCAGGATTATGAATCCTGTGCTCTAACCAGCTGAGCTACATCACCGTTTAAATCGTTGCGTTAAACTTTAGCAAGGGCGCAATTCTAGTGGTTTAAGCGTTTGTTGTCAAAGCAAAAACCATTAAAACTAAAGCATGTAAACAATTTATACGCTAAATCTTGTTTAGTCTAAAAATTAAGCCAATTTATACCTAAACATTAAACCTAAAGTGCATCACATCGCCATCTTGCACAATGTATTCTTTGCCTTCTAGCCGCATTTTGCCAGCCTCTTTACTGCCTTGCTCGCCTTTGTTTTTTACGTATTCGTCATAGGCAATGACTTCTGCGCGAATAAAGCCTTTTTCAAAATCGGTATGAATCACTCCAGCCGCTTGCGGTGCGGTGGCGCCTTTTTTCACTGTCCAAGCGCGTACTTCTTGCACGCCCGCAGTAAAATAAGTTTGTAATCCAAGCAAGCTATAAGCCGCGCGAATTACGCGGTTTAAGCCCGGCTCATCTTGACCCAGCTCGCTTAAAAATAGCAGTTTGTCTTCTTCATCCAGCTCTGAAATTTCGCCTTCAATCTTCGCGCAAATGCACACAACAGGGGCATTTTCGGCTTTGCCTAGCGCAACCACTTTGTCTAAATGCGGGTTATTCTCAAAGCCTTTTTCATCCACATTGGCAAGGTACATCACAGGTTTAACCGTAATCAAACATAGTGGTTTTAATAATTGCAATTCTTCGGCATCTAAACCCAGCGTGCGCACGGCTTTGGCTTGGTCTAAACAGGGCACTACTTTTTCTAACACTTTTAACAGCGCAATCGCTTCTTTATCGCCACTTTTGGCTTTTTTGCCCTCGCGCTGCATGGTTTTTTCTACCGTTTCCATATCTGCCAAAGCAAGCTCGGTATTAATCACCTCAATATCAGAGAGTGGATCAACCTTATTCGCTACGTGTATCACGTTGCCATCCTCAAAACACCTTACCACGTGCGCAATCGCGTCTGTCTCGCGGATGTTCGCCAAAAACTTGTTACCCAAGCCTTCACCCTTAGATGCGCCAGCTACAAGCCCCGCAATATCCACAAATTCCACAATGGCAGGCTGCACTTTTTGTGGTTTTACTATATCAATCAGCGGTTGTAAGCGCGGGTCAGGCACCTCAACAATGCCCACGTTAGGCTCAATGGTGCAAAAAGGGTAGTTCTCTGCAGCAATACCAGCCTTGGTAATAGCGTTAAAGAGGGTAGATTTTCCTACGTTAGGTAGGCCAACAATTCCACATTGCATATTATTCCGTTCATCCTTTGCGCAATTTCTGCGCTTAATGTTTATTGTGCGACAGTTATTTCTAAATTTACTTAATTTGCTTTTGTGTGCAATTTTAACATGGCGTTTTCAAACTCACCCTTAATCAGCAAATTCACCACGCCAGAGGCTACATGGATACTGTCTTGCATGGCATCGTTTTCTGCTCGAGTAGGGGCTTTAAGCACATAATTCACCACTTCGTTCTTATCGCCCGGGTGGTCAATTCCCAAGCGCAAGCGCCAATAATCCGCCGTGCCAAGCGCCGCGTGAATATCGCGCAAGCCATTATGGCCACCATGCCCACCACCAAACTTTAGTTTAGCAGTGCCTGTTGGCAAATCTAACTCGTCGTGCGCAATCAAAATCTCGGCAGGCTTAATTTTGTAATAGTTAGCAAGCGCCGCAACCGATTTACCGCTCGCATTCATAAACGTCGTTGGCATCAGCAACCAAATATCTACGTGTGGGCTCATTTTGCCCACCACGCCAAACATTTTGGCATCCATTGCCAATTTGCTATTGGTTTGCGCTGCAAGCGCATCAATAAACCAAAAGCCCGCGTTATGCCGCGTGGCCGTGTATTTATCGCCTGGGTTGCCCAAGCCAACGATAAGTTTTATAGACATTTAGTTAGTTTAAAATAAAAAACGCGTACTTAAAAATAAGCACGCGTTTTAAATTGCTTTACCTAATTACTCAGCAGCTGGTGCGGCTGGTGCTGCATCATCAGTAGCATCATCAGAAACGCCACCGCGTGTTTTAGCAATCGCTGCTACCGCTGCATCGTTACCATGAGCAAGCGCAACAAACTCAATGCCTTTTGGTAAGTTAATTTGTGATAAATGTACAGATTGACCCATTTCAAGCGCAGCCAAATCTACCTCAATAAACTCTGGCAAATCATTTGGTAAGCAGCTTACTTCAGCCTCTGTCAAAATGTGCGCTACGATACCGCCACCAATTTTAACGCCAGGCGCTGTATCTTCGTGTAAGAAGTGGAAAGGCACTTTAACGTGAATTTTCTCGTTAGCAGAAACACGTTGAAAATCAATGTGTTGAATTGTATTACGCACTGGGTGCATTTGGTAATCGCGCAATAAAACGCTTTCTTTTTTGCCATCTAATACTAAATCTAAAATAGAAGCATGGAAAGCTTCATGACGGAACTGTAAAAACAATTCTTTATGATCTAGCGATAAATTAACAGCGGGTAGACCGCCACCATAAACAACACCTGGCACATTGCCAGCGCGACGTGCACGGCGGCTCGCACCCGTACCTTTAACGTCACGTTTGACTGCATTAATTAAAATACTCATTTGATTACTCCTTAAACAACTGCTCAAAAAGCCAGTTGGCACTGCACTAAAAACTGCTTTCCGCGACCAGAAAGCAGGCTAAAAACTAAATCTAATCTAAAAATAACGAGGAAACAGATTCCTCTTGGCTAATTCTTCTAATTGTTTCTGCAAATAAGCCGGCTGCGCTAATTTGGCGGATTTTTTTGCAATTTTCCGAAGCTTCGCTTAATTTAATGGTGTTAGTGACTACCAATTCATCAAGTTCAGAATTCATAATACGCTCTGCTGCATTGCCAGATAACACTGGGTGCGTTGCATAAGCCACTACCTTTTTAGCACCATTCAATTTTAACGCCGCCGCCGCTTCGCAAAGCGTATTGGCTGTATCGACCATGTCATCCATAATCACACAGGTTCGGCCAGCAACGTCACCAATAATATTCATCACTTTTGCTACATTTGGTTTTGGGCGACGTTTATCAATAATCGCCAAGTCAGAACCCAACTGCTTAGCCGCAGCTCGCGCACGCACCACACCGCCAACATCTGGCGAAACGACAACTAAATCTTCATGGTTTTGTTGCAGCAAATGATCCAACAAAATCGGTGTGGCATATATGTTGTCCACGGGGATATCAAAAAAACCTTGAATCTGGTCAGAGTGCAAATCCATTGTCAACAAGCGGTTTACACCCACACTCGTGAGCATATTCGCCACTACTTTAGCCGTAATCGCAACGCGCGCAGAGCGTGGGCGGCGATCTTGGCGCGAATAACCAAGGTATGGTATCGCAGCCGTAATCCGGCCAGCCGAAGCGCGGCGCAAGGCATCTACCATCACCAAGACTTCCATTAAAGTGTCATTAGTGGGGTAGCTCGTTGATTGCAATATAAACACATCGCGACCACGCACGTTTTCTAACAGCTCGAGCATGATTTCGCCATCAGAAAATTTACCCACATCGGCACGGCCAAGCTCAATACCCAAATGCGCAGTCACTTGCTTTGCAAGTTCTGGATTGGCGTTGCCTGTAAATACCATTAAATTTTCGATGCTCAATTGACAGCCCGCTATACAAAAATATAAAAAAATTAAAGCGTGTAAATGGCTAAATCTACACGCTTATTGTTATTAAAAATTTGCAGGATGAACCCTGCAATATAACTTGGCTGGGGAGGAAGGATTCGAACCTTCGCATGCCGGAATCAAAATCCGGTGCCTTAACCAGCTTGGCGACTCCCCAATAAACTCATTGTGCAAACTCAAATAAAGGGTGACGACTTAAACTTTTTGCCACAAAACCAGCAGTATCATTTGGTTTTTGTGCAAAAATTGCGTCAGCTTCCTGTTTTGAATTTACCGCTAAAAACACAGATGCACCCGAGCCGCTCATTCTAGGCATGCCGCCATCTCTTATTTGAAAGCGACTAAGCCAGTTTAGGGTTGATGCAACTGCAGGAAATTCTTTACAAACTACTGCTTCAAGGTCGTTTCTAAATACACCAGAATACGCACCGCTTGAAAAGTCCGCTATTTTCAACGGTTTCGTGTCTCTTGTCAATGTAGAATTGGCAAAAACTTGTGCAGTAGATACATGTACTAAAGGTGTTAGCACTACATAATAGCTTGGTTCTAATACCATTGCAGTCAGTTCTTCTCCTACGCCTTCAGCCCAAGCGTTTTGGCCAAACACAAACACAGGCACATCTGCACCTAAAGTTAATCCAATTTGCATCAATTTTTCGCGACTTAAATTTAGCTGCCATAATTGGTTAAGTGCTAATAACATCGTTGCCGCATCAGAGCTTCCACCGCCCAAGCCTCCGCCCA
>JAIYEJ010000102.1 GCA_027487055.1 Methylotenera sp.
AATAGGGCGGCGCGTTCTGGCAAATCGTCTGCAATACTTTGCGGCACGGTTTGTGCCATTGTAATTTGGTGTAACAAACTTGCTAAATCGTTAAGCGCAGCTTCAAATGAGATGCTACGCGCTTCCATCTCTTTGGCTTTATCAATTAAAGCTGCGCCGTTTAAAGCTAAAAGCGCGTGAATAATCTCGAATAAATAGTTTTGATCTATCGCCCCCAACATGCTGCGGACTTCTGTTTCATTGACACTTTGGTTGCCATAAGCAATCGCTTGATCAGTGAGCGAGAGCGCATCACGCATGCTGCCTTCTGCTGCGCGTGCAATCAAACTAATTGCGGCTTGTTCAAACTGAATATTTTCTTGATTGAGCACATTTTTCAAATGCGCAGTAATTGTTGGGCTTGCCATTTGGCGTAAATTAAACTGTAAGCAACGGCTTAACACGGTGACGGGCACTTTTTGTGGGTCAGTTGTTGCTAAAATAAACTTAACGTGCGCTGGTGGCTCTTCTAGCGTTTTGAGCATGGCGTTAAAGGCGCTTTTAGAAAGCATGTGCACTTCGTCGATGATATATACCTTAAAGCGCCCAACCGTAGGTGCGTATTGAGCGTTATCTAACAAGTCGCGCATGGCATCAACTTGCGTATTACTTGCGGCATCCACTTCTAGTAGATCGACAAAACGGCCACGGTCAATCTCAGTGCAAGAATTACAAGCGCCGCAAGGCTTGGCTGTGATGCCGATTTCGCAATTGAGGGCTTTTGCCAAAATACGTGCAAGCGTGGTTTTACCGCATCCACGTGTGCCTGTGAATAAATAGGCATGATGTAAGCGATTTTGATTGAGCGCATTGGTGAGCGCGCGTACTACATGATCTTGCCCAACGAGGGTTTCGAAAGATTTTGGGCGATATTTACGCGCGAGCACTTGATATGACATAGACCTAATTTTAGCCGAAAACTTGATATTAGACTAAAACAAATTCGAGCTAATTTGCGCTGATTGTAAGCTAAAGAGGCGAGCCTTGCCCCCGGCACTTGCTCGGTAGTTGTGGCTGCTTGCTTCCGCACCTGACCAGATTGGCTACTTTACAATGCGGGGAGGCCCGCCAGCCGTGATTTTACCTTAATTTAAGGCGTTCCCATCAGGCTTTATGTAATTTTTTAGGCCTGTTTGTTAGTTAAGTCTTTCATCTAAGTTGTATCCAATTTTTTATTTAGAATTAACGGGTAAAAGTAGCCCTTTATTTGATTTTGTTTTTTTGAGCTTGTAGCAAAATATATTGTGTAAATTTATTGAGTAGATTTATTTTTTATATTGAATGCTATGTTAAATACAAGTAAGCAAGAACAACAGACATCTGTACCCATCAACATTGCACGTGAGGCAATTAAACAGATTGCTTTGCGTAAAGTTGATCCTACGCCTGATAATTACCTAAGCATTTATAATGAAATTGCAGGTATCCCTGCTGCAGAAAATTTAGATAGTGCAATTAAAAAAGCGCTTAGACAATTACCTAATCAAACGCCAGAGCAAAGTAATTATATTAATCGCTGGGAAAAAACCCTAAAAAAGAATAGCTGGGAAACATTACCTGCTTTACTTGGCGAAAGTATGGATTCGACCATTGCTGCAGCGACAGAATGGCCTGAAGCGATTCGTGCGATATTAGGTGGCTGGGAAGCGAAACGTATTGGGCTTACCCCACAGCAAAAAAAAGAGGCACTAGAACGCGTACTGATTAATTTTGGTAATGATGCACAATTACCGCAAAAGCTTCGAACAATGGCTAAAAGCTGGTCAGAATATAATCCTAGCCTTGATAGCAAATCAATTAATAGCGCTGATCAATCTACTAATGAAGCAAATGATGAAGAAGCATTATCACGCAGTGTAGAGACTTCTATAAGGCCAGCAGTCTCTCTAGTTGAAGAGGTATCGCCATTACCTGCCTATAACACCGATCAATTTCAAGAAACCTTCCGCATTTTGCAAGACATGCTTAAGCAATCGCTCAATCATGGCTTAATTCCTAGATTAGATGGCTATCCTGACCTGAAAGATGAAGCCGTACAAATATATATTTTGAGTGAAAAGGCCCGCAAATTAAAAGATTGGCAATTTATGGCCAAGCAATTTAGGGCTCTTTTAGTGCGTGTAGAGTTAGTTGGCGCTAACGAAGAAGGTATTAAGCAAGATTTATTAAGACTACTCAAACTATTGATAGATAACATCAGTGAGTTAGTTGCAGATGATCAATGGTTGCGTGGACAAATTGCAGTTGTACAAACAATAGTCTCTAGCCCACTTGAAAGGGCAGTGATTCAAGATGCTGAAAAAAGCTTAAAAGAAGTCATATTTAAACAAGGCATGCTCAAACATAGTTTAGTTGAGGCTAAAAACTCATTCAAAACAATGATTTCAACCTTTGTCGAACGCTTAGGACATATGTCTGATTCAAGCGGAAGTTATCAAAGCAAAATAGAAAATTATGCAGAAAAATTATCTGAGACAGATGATATTTTACAAATCAATGAGCTTCTAGAAAACTTGATGAAAGATACGCACATGATGCAAGCCGAGATTGTGCGGTCTCGTGAAGCCTTAATTCAGCAGCGTGAAAGCGTTGAAAGCTCTCAAGAAAAAATCCGTAAATTACAAGCAGAACTGACGCAACTCAGTGAAACAGTTAGAGTTGATCAGCTGACAGGGGTGTTAAACCGTCGTGGTTTAGATGAAGCAATTATAAAAGAAATTTCTCGCTCTAAACGTAGTGATAGCAAATTGAGCATCGCTTTTTTAGATATTGATAACTTTAAAAAGCTCAATGATAGTTTTGGTCATCATGTCGGTGATGAAGCCTTGCAATTATTGGCTAAAACAATTCAAT
>JAIYEJ010000224.1 GCA_027487055.1 Methylotenera sp.
AGAAGAAGCAATTCGCATCGCTAATGACACAAATTATGGTTTAGCGGCGGCGGTATGGACGCAGGATTTATCACGTGCGCACATGGTTGCCAAGCGCTTACGCGCAGGTACTGTGCATGTGAATAGCTATGATGAAGACGACATCACCGTTCCGTTTGGTGGTTACAAACAAAGCGGTAATGGACGTGATAAATCCTTGCACGCGATGGAAAAGTACACAGAACTTAAAACCACTTGGATACGACTAGCCAAATAATGAACAGCCATTATTGCAGTGAAATGAGGTTAAAAGAATGAATAAAATGACAGATAAACTAGTTTCTAACGAAAATCTTCATAACCGTCGTCTAGCCGCTACACCGCGCGGTATTGGCGTTATGGCAAACTTTTTTATTGATAAAGCGCTCAACTCAGAAGTGTGGGATATCGAAGGTCGTCGTTTTATCGATTTTGGCGGTGGCATTGCAGTGTTGAATACAGGCCACAGGCACCCTAAAGTCATTGCAGCAATTCAAGACCAATTAGCGCGTTTTACGCATACGTGTTATCAGGTATTGCCGTATGAAAGTTACGTGACGCTTGCCGAGCGTATAAATCAGCTAATACCAGGCTCGCACGCTAAAAAGACCTGTTTTTTTAGTAGTGGGGCAGAAGCTGCCGAAAATGCCGTTAAAATTGCCCGTGCAGCCACAGGTCGTTCCGCGATTATTGCATTTTCTGGTGCGTTTCATGGTCGCACCATGATGGCTTGTGCCTTAACTGGTAAGGTCGTGCCTTACAAGGTTGGTTTTGGGCCTTTTCCAGCTGAGGTTTATCATATTCCTTTCCCCATGGCATTGCATGGCGTAACGGTTGAAGATTCAATTCATGCACTACACGCCTTGTTTAAAGCGGATGTTGACCCGAAAAGGGTTGCTGCGATTATGATTGAGCCTGTGCAAGGCGAGGGCGGTTTTTATGTGACACCGCCAGAGCTGATGCGCGCCTTACGTAAAGAATGTGACGAGCACGGCATATTGCTGGTGTTTGACGAAGTACAAACGGGTTTTGGTCGTACGGGTAAATTATTTGCGACTGAGCACTATGATGTGCTGCCTGACGTCACAGTGATGGCAAAAAGCTTGGCGGGTGGCATGGTATTATCGGCAGTCAATGGTAAGGCCGAAGTGATGGATGGCCCAGCGCCTGGCGGTTTGGGTGGCACATATGCGGGCAATCCGCTTGCCATTGCCGCCGCACACGCTGTGCTCGATGTGATGGAAGAAGAGCAGTTAGTCGCGCGCGCTAATGTGTTGGGTGAAAAACTAGTCGCACGCCTTAAGGCTGCACAACAAAAAGTACCTGCCATTAAAGAAATCCGCGGCTTAGGCTCGATGATTGCGGCAGAGTTTTATGACCCAAAAACAGGTGAGCCTTCGACCGATGCTATGAAACGCGTGCAAGCTGCCGCGTTAGAAGAAGGACTGATATTGCTAAGTTGTGGCGTGTACATGAATACGCTGCGCTTTTTATATCCACTCACGATTCAGGATAATGTGTATGATGAAGCATTGGATATATTAGACCGCGCGCTTTTAAAAGCTTAAAGACTTCATTTTTTTGGATAATAAAAGCATGGACGATACAAAGATCAAAAACGAAAGTGTAGAGCAAGCTAAGGCACGTATGCAGGCAGCTGGCATACACACGGTGATTGCGCAATTTGTGGATATTCACGGTGCAGCAAAAGGTAAATATATTCCACTTACACATTTAGAAGATATATTAGGCGCGGGCGCAGGATTTGCTGGCCCTTCAATATGGGGAACAGGCTTGCCGCGTACAGGCGCGCGCGCTGAATATTATGGTCAAGGCGACTTAAGTACTTTGCAAGCGCTGCCTTGGATGCCAGGCTATGCGCGCATTGTGTGCAATGGTGTTGTAGATGGCAAGCCTTTTGATGTTTGCTCACGTCGTGTGTTACTTAAACAAATTGAGCGCCTAAATGCACGTGGCTGGATATTAAACGTAGGCATTGAGCCAGAATTTTTCTTGCTAGAGGCTGATGAAGATGGTCGCCCTGCAGCTTGCGCGCAAGATAATCAGGATAAACCTTCATACGATTTAAAAGCACTTGCGCGTGTACGTGACGTGTTGCGCTGCATGGAAACGGGTTTAACTGCCTGTGGATTTGATGTATTTCAAATTGATCACGAAGATGCGAGTGGGCAATATGAGCTAAACTATCATTACAGTCACGCACTTAAAGCGGCAGACCGCTTTATTTTGTTTAAAATGGCTGCCAGTCATATTGCTGAAGAAGCTGGTTTGATTTTTTCACTCATGCCTAAACCTTTTGCAGATAGGCCAGGTAGCGGCTTGCATTTGCATTTATCAATCACAGATGCAAATGGTCAGGCCGTGATGGAAGATCGAGCTGATTCACATGGGCTTTCCAAAATCGGCCGTGAGTGTGTTGCGGGCTTACTTGCGCATAGCCCTGCGTTGGCGGCGTTTCATGCACCTTCGGTGAATTCATATAAGCGTTTAGTGATAGGTCGTTCACTTTCTGGCACCACATGGGCGCCAGCGCATATCGCGTGGGGTAATAACAATCGCACTACTGTATTACGCACGGTGGCTGGCCGCATGGAGTTTAGACTCACTGATGGTTCAACCAATATCTATGCGGCGTTAGCTTCAACAATTGCAGCCATGTTAGATGGTATAGAGCAAAACATGACGCCACCTTTTCCCATTGATGAAGATATTTACGAATGGGATGAAGCGCAATTTAAGCGCCACCGCATAAAAACATTACCTCAAACGATGGGTGAGGCACTTGCAGCATTAAGTTCAGACAATGCTCTTGCCAAGGCGCTAGGCGAAGATTTTGTAGCAGAATACTTAGCAACGAAATCACCAGAATGGATAGATTATTGCCGCAACGTGAGTGATTGGGAATATAAACGTTATTTAACTTGGCCATAGTATTTAACCAGGCAGTATTTAATTTGACCGTAATTTAATACACTTCTCTGCCCCCCCCACATGGGTATTGCCTCGCAGTGCATGCTGTTTGAAGTTGTTTAAAGATTGAATGCATTTAGGTTGTTAGTTACAGCCGCCATCTACAGCATGCGGCGGTAGAGGGAACTACGAAATGTGGCAGGCTTAGTTGATTTAAATCCATCATTATCTGACTATACTAATCCGCAATTATTTGTGTTAAATGAGGTTGCCACTTCAGCAGGTGCAGATTCAGAAGGCTAAGCTGGATGTGAACAAGACCTA
>JAIYEJ010000264.1 GCA_027487055.1 Methylotenera sp.
CTTATTTTTGCGCGCCAACCCACTTGGGCAGACGATTTTGGGCGAAAAGTGTGGAAAGAAGTAAGAAAAATTTCGAATGTGCCAGGTGGTACTTTTATGACGGGCTTATTGTGGGCGCTGATGCCATGCGGATTACTTTACTCTGCATTATTAGTGGCATCTCTTAATGCAAATGCAGTCAATGGTGCATTAAGTATGGCTTCATTTGCGATTGGTACCAGCGTTTCATTAATGCTTGGGCCTTTATTATGGCTAAAACTCAAAAATGGCAAACTGTGGGTGACTGAAGATACCAGCATGCGCCTTGCAGGCTTGCTATTAGCATCAGCTGCTGGTTGGGCAATTTGGATGGATTTGATGCACAACACGAAAATCTGGTGTGATTGATTAGGCATAAATTCACAACTGAATAATGCCTTAGAAATTTTTATGCCTTTATAAGCCTTAATGCAAGCTGCTTTGCGAGGTGCTCAATTGATCTTATAAAAAATAGCCAAAAAAAGCCCTGCTTTTTAAGGCAGGGCCAAGGGGAACGAGCTGTGGAGTTCTCGCTGCTTAAATCAATCTAGTTTAGAATTTTTTGCCGATACCAATACCGACCACCCAAGGGTTAATATCAAGTGAGTCAATCTTGGTCCATGCACCTGCAGGCGTATTCAATTTAACGTCTGTATCTAACCAAACATATTTAACATCTGCATTAATGAGCCAGCCATCTTTAAGGTTAATATCAAAACCTGCTTGAAGCGCTGGGCCCCAGCTATCACTATCAACCTTAATCTTAGTGCCTGCTAAAGCATTACTTTTAATTATTAAGTTGCGATCTAGAAAAGCGGTGTAGTTAATACCAGCACCAATGTATGGGTCAATTGTTTGGTCTGGGTTAAAGTGCCATTGGGCAGTAAGTGTTGGTGGTAGTAGATTAACACTACCTAATCCTTGATTGCCGATGGTAGCTAAAGCATCACCTTGAATATTCACGTTGTGGCGTGTACCAACAGCTAATATCAATTCCGCCGCAATGTTTTTAGTAAAATAGTAAGAAATATCTAACTCAGGGATTACTTTATCGCTTACATTTAATTCCGCACCTGGCGACATTACATTCGCAACGTTTTGGTTGACTGTTGTACCTAATTTACTATCGTCATTTGGGCTAACGTTTACAACACGCGCACGCACTACCCAATCGCCTGCTTCTGCATACACTAAACTAGGCGTAAAACTAGCTACAACAGCTGAAATAATTCCTAAATACAATATTGATTTTTTCATTTTTAAACTCTCCAAAAAATTAGCTAACAAACATGAATTAATGGATGAATGTTACTTACTTATTGGACGGTCCGATTTGATATGAATCAAGTAAGGTGATGTTAAATTTACATATCCAAATATTCTTTAAAATAGTGAATGAGTATTTAAAAAAATCGATGTATTTGTGTAGTATTTATACCACTTTAAATAAAAGCTTATTATTAAAGTAGCTTATAAAATCAAATAGCTATAGCTCCGCATGGTGTGGGTATATGATGACCTGATAACAAAAAAATAATATAAAATAATTCATTTAGAGGGAATCTTTATGCCAAACAATCATATAAAAAAAATCGTGTTGACAATGCTCACATCAACAACATTAATTTTTTGTAGCTCGCTTGCAAATGCTGACGAAGCAGCTCCAGAAAACGCAATGGAGCCTGCAGAAAAAGCAGCCGATACTGCAACACAGCCAGCACCAGAAGCGCCAGCAGAAAAAGCCGCTGAAGCTAAAGATACTGAAACAAAAGAACCAGAACCGCCTTGGGATTTATCGTTTACCTTAAATTTTGTTTCTGATTACCGTGCGCGTGGTATTTCACAGACTTGGTTTGTGCCTACCGTTCAAGGCAGTATTGATTTAACACACAAAAATGGCTTTTATACTGGTTTTTGGGCTTCTAACACATCTAAAGATGCAACAGCAGGGGCGCAACAAGAAATAAATATTTATGCAGGTTTTAATGGAGATATATCAGCAGTTGAAGGTTTGGGATACACCACTGGTTTGTATGGCTATATCTATCCAAGCGGGTCTTATAGAAAATTTACTGCATTGACCAACGCATTAGAAGTCCTAGGAAGAAGTAAAAGCAACGAGACTTATGACACCTATGAAATAATGGGTGGTTTAACCTATAAATGGCTAACAGCCAGAGCATGGGTGACACTCAGCGACTTTTATGGACAAAATAAAAAAACAGGCTGGACGCGCAGTACTAGAGGCTCAACTTATTTTGAGCTTGCTGCCGATGTACCGCTACCTTTTTGGGGTTTAGATTTAATTGCTGGCGTGGGCCGTACTCATGTGCCAGGTGAAGTTAGTGCTGACCCTGATTTTTTAGAGCCGAATAGCGATTTAAATGGTAATTTAGTTAGAGAAAGAAAAGTTGATTACACTGATTACAGAATAGGTATCAGTAAATCTGTTGAGGTAAAAGAAACCGCCACTTTTACCACAAGCTTGACTTATATAGGTGCTACCAACAGTGGCTCTGACGACTATTGGGGTAAAAACGGCTATGGTGGCAGTAGTGTAATACCAGGAAATCCGGGCAGAAATATTGGCCGAGACACGGTTGTTTTAAATATTGGCGTTACTTTTTAAGAAAGTAAATATTTAAAAGCGGACTTCGAGTCCGCTTTTTTATTTGCGTATTAATCTTGAATCTATTTTAACAAAGGTGCAAAATCGAATGAAAAATGTGTTGTATTAAATTCGCCGTTCCATATCGAATTAATGAGAAAGTACTTTCATGTCTGCAGTGATGCCCCAAACTGTGAGCAAGCATACCGCCTTTAAAAAGCTACCCTTAGTTGATATTTCATTGCTATTTTCAGCTAATTTAGCAGATCGTTTGGCAGCGTCTAAAGCGTTAGGAAAAGCGGCTAAAGATGCCGGATTTTTATACATCATTGGGCATGGCGTTTCTACGAAGCTGATAGAAAATCTAAAAACGCGAGCAGCGCAATATTTTGCTCAAACCTTAGAAGAAAAAATGCATGATTATATTGGCAACTCTGCAAACCACAGTGGTTATGTACCAGAAGGTGAAGAGCAATATCTAAACGCAAAGCCAGATTTAAAAGAAGCATACGATGTAGGGTTTGATTTGCAAGACCCCACTAAATTTAGACCAATGTTGGGGCCAGACCGTTGGTCGAATTTTCCTGGGTTTAAAGAGGACGTAAAAGCTTATTACGATGCAGTTTTTTCGTTAAGTAATGTGTTGTTTCGTGGCTTTGCACTCGCACTAGATTTACCCGAAGACAGTTTCACAAAGTTAATTACTGCACCGCCAAGTCAGTTAAGGCTGGTGCATTATCCATTTAGTCCGAATGCGCCAGAAGATAGGCCAGGGATAGGTGCCCATACCGATTACGAATGTTTTACCATTTTGTTGGCCACCGCAGACGGGCTAGAAGTACAAAATGGGGCAGGTGAGTGGATAGATGCGCCCATGGTAAACGGCACATTTGTGATTAATATTGGCGATATGATGGAGGTCTTAAGCAATGGGTATTATGTTGCCACCATGCACCGTGTGCGCAAAGTGAAAGAAGAGCGCTATTCTTTCCCCATGTTTTGCGCTTGCGATTACGATACCATGATTGAGCCCGTGCCGGCGCTGATTACGCCAGCTAACCCTTCCCGCTATACACCTGTGATTTGTGGTGAGCATTTATATGCGCAAACAATGCAAACTTTTTCGTACCTTAAAAAACGACTTCAAGAGGGCACTTTATCTTTGCCAATAGGCGCTAAAGGCTTGTCTTCATTTGGGCATCAGACCAAGCAGCCAATCGCCTAAAATGACACTTAAAGAGCTTATCAACAACTATAGTCAACCCGCCAAAACAGGCGTTCCCGATTGGCTACTCGGTTGCTTTAGGCGCTATTCCATTAGCTTTGCAAATGGCACATCAGATTTAAAAACGCAGGTGTTTTGGTTGCAAAGCCGCAACTTTACTATTGATATTCGTATGCCAATGGAGTCGCAGCAAGTCAGCGTTAAACCGCTCGAAGATTATACGAACGAAGAATTACAGTTGTTTGCGAATTATGAAGGTTTTTCTGCCACCACAGACTGGAATGGCGAACTACTGAGTTGGCGAGATGCAGATGCTGCTTTACAAATACACAATCGCTGGACACAGCCTGCAATATTAAAACGTGTTGGCAATTGTATGGTGGAATTTTGCCCTAGTGATGCTTATATTGAAGATTGGCGTGCGCAACCAACACCAGCGGGGCCGCTTGTTGGCTTGCGTTTGTTAGAAGAACTTGAAACCTCAACAGGTGCGATTCGGCATCAGGGTGGTGGTTTAATTGTGTGTGGTGATTATGCGGGTTTGGTACTTGGAAGAGCCAAAGAAGTCGTTAAACCATTAGCAGACACAACGCTTAACAGCTTAGTTGCGGCATTAAGTGGCAATAAAAAACAATTAAGTCAGCTGTTTAACTTTGAAACCTCGGTGGCCAAGGGTGATTTAGAAGTTGGATTTAAGGTTGATATTTCAACGCAAGCAAGTCGCTTAAGCCAAACGATATTTCCTTTAGATGGGTTTGAAGCACCATGTACATACCAACATACAACACTGGGTGAGATAGAAATCGTGCGTCAAAAACTCATCATCAATGGCCAAGCATGCGAGCGTTTGTTTACGATTGACACCATAGAGCCAAAAATTGAATTTAGCCAAAGTACACCAGTGACAAAAGAAACAGCAGAATGGTTTATGCGAGAGTCTGCAACATTAACGCGATATAGCGTAGTATTGACTTAACGCTTAGCTTGACGGAAAAAGTTGAGCAAACTGTTG
Source organism: Methylotenera sp. (assembly GCA_027487055.1). Lineage (GTDB taxonomy): Bacteria > Pseudomonadota > Gammaproteobacteria > Burkholderiales > Methylophilaceae > Methylotenera_A. The sequence continues at coordinate 4,864 of JAIYEJ010000264.1, forward strand.
GCGAATTCATCAGGGCAATCTTGCTGAAG
>JAIYEJ010000163.1 GCA_027487055.1 Methylotenera sp.
AAGGAAATTTAAAGGATAGGCTTGCCCGCACAACAATTAAATACTGAGAACAAAAAAACAACGATTAAGCATCCTCAACTTAATGCTAAAAAAGTATTAATTATTGAGGATGAAGCGTTGTTTGCGCGCGCGGTCATGATGCGTTTGCAAAAAGCAGGGTTTGAGTGCGAGCATGCTGAGTCTTTGCAAGACGGTCGAGCGATTGCAAGACAATTCTCGCCCGATTTAGTATTGCTTGATATGCGTTTGCCAGATGGCAACGGCTTGGATTTGTTACCCGAGTTTGTTGCAAGCAATGTCAGTGTGATTGTAATGACAGCACATGGCGATGTGAGTGATGCTGTGAATGCCATTAAACTCGGTGCTAACGATTACTTAAAGAAGCCGATTGATTTAGAAGAACTTTTGTTAATAGTTGAAAAAAACGAAAAGACAGAAGACCTTAAAACAAGTTTAGATTATTCACGTCAGCGCAATTCGCATCTCACTGAAGGCGTAAGCTTAGTTGGTGAAAGTGTTGCTATTCAAAGTCTACGATTACAAATTTCACGCATCGCACAACTTGCTGTAATAGCGGATGCTGCCCCGCCAACTGTGCTTATTACTGGCGAAACTGGTACGGGTAAAGATGTTGCAGCACGCATGTTACATGCTTCTTATACCAACAGAGATAAACCTTTTGTTCAGGTAGATTGTGCATCATTACCTGCCGAGTTAATCGAAAGTGAACTATTTGGCCATGATAAAGGTGCCTTTACTGGTGCGGCAAATGCACGGCCGGGTTTGATTGAAGTGGCTGAAGACGGTACGCTTTTTCTTGATGAAATTGGTGAATTGCCACTTGTGCTGCAAGCAAAATTATTAAATGTACTTGAGCGCCGCTTAGTGAGACGCTTAGGTTCTACTAAAGAGCGAAATGTACCAGCGCGTATCGTGGCGGCAACAAATCGTGATTTGCACGAAATGGCAAAAGCTGGGAAATTTCGCTTAGATTTATACTACCGCTTAAATGTGATGATGATAACAATTGCGCCATTAAGAGAGCGCGGTCAAGATGCGGTATTGCTCGCCAACTATTTTATTCAGTTAACAGAAAAGCGTTATGGACTATCAAAACATGGTTTAAGTCAAACTGCTATTGATGCCATTTTAAACTACACATGGCCTGGCAATGTACGAGAGTTGCGTCATCAAATTAGCCGCGCAGTGCTGTTAAGTAATAATATACAGCTTACTGCAACTGATTTAGCTTTACCAACCAGTAATTCAGAGTCGCAAATTCTAAATCAACAAAATTCACAAAGCCCACAAAATCCGCAATCACTTCCTACCTTAGATGCTTCTGAAAAACATATGCTGATGACGGCGCTTGAGGCTACGCATTATAATGTGTCAGAAGCTGCACGCAAGCTCGGCATTACGCGCATGACCATGCGCTACCGCATGGATAAACACGGTATCAAACATTAGTAATTCCTGTAACGACAAAGAAAATATCTGCAGTCGTGATATCATTCTACGCATCTAAAAATCGCAGTTTGTAATGGAATCACTATGATATTGGGCACACCCTTAAGCACTTCAGCCACTAAAGTGATGTTATTAGGTAGTGGTGAATTAGGCAAAGAAGTCATTATTGCTTTGCAGCGTTTGGGGGTAGAAGTAATTGCGGTAGATCGTTATGAAAACGCGCCTGGGCATCAAGTTGCACATCGTGCTTACACAATTGATATGACAGATGCTAGCGCTTTAAAAGCACTGATTGCAAAAGAGAAACCGCATTTAATCGTTCCAGAAATTGAGGCCCTTAACACCGATGCGCTCGCTGATATTGAGCGAGATGGTTTTACCGTTATTCCGACTGTTAAGGCCGTACAACTCACTATGAACCGCGAAGGCATTCGCCGTTTAGCCGCAGAAGAGCTTAAACTACCTGTCTCACCTTATGCGTTCGCACGCAGTGCTGCCGAGCTAAAAGCGAGTATTGATGGGGTTTCTGGAAGTCAGCCAATTGGCTACCCATGTTTTATTAAACCTACCATGTCATCTAGCGGTAAAGGTCAATCACGCGTTACCGAGCAAAGCCAAGTGCAAGCAGCTTGGGATTATGCCGCAACTGGTGGGCGTGTGAATCAAGGTGTGGTGATTGTGGAAGGTCAAATTGATTTTGATTATGAAATCACTCTACTCACTGTGCGAGCTAAAAATTCAGTAGGTGAGATACAAACATACTTTTGTGAGCCAATAGGGCACGTACAGAAAAGTGGTGATTATGTTGAAAGTTGGCAACCACAAAAAATGACTGAAAACGCACTTAAAAGTGCGCAGGCAATAGCTAAAGCAATTACAGATAGCTTGGGTGGTTTAGGCTTATTTGGTGTTGAATTGTTTGTCAAAGGCGATCAAGTCTGGTTTTCTGAGGTGAGCCCACGCCCACATGATACTGGCATGGTGACCATGTGTTCGCAGCGGTTTAGCGAGTTTGAACTCCACGCACGTGCTATTTTAGGTTTGCCAGTGGATGTGAGCATGCGTGAGGCAGGTGCGAGTGCGGTGATTTATGGTGGTATTGCATCCAATAGCTTAAAATACGATGGTCTGGAAGCCGCTCTGGCTGTTCCTTCTAGCGATGTTCGTTTGTTTGGCAAGCCTGAATCATTTGTAAAACGTCGTATGGGTGTGGCATTAGCGACAGGTAAAGACACGGATGAAGCAAGAGATAGAGCTAAATTATCAGCTAGTCTAGTCAAGCCCATTTAATCAACGCTAGCACAGACGAATGATAGATAAAATCGAAGAAGTTGGAAGTAGTAAAGCTACTTTTTTTGCGCTATTGGGGGGCGAGAATGGTGGGGTAGAAACAATTCGTGCCCTTGTTGAAAACTTTTATGATGTCATGGATTCTGACCCTAAAGCTGCGCCAATTCGTGCTTATCATTCAAAAGATTTAACAGAGGCGCGTGAAAAGTTATTTATGTTTTTAACTGGCTGGACAGGTGGTCCGCAACTCTATGTTGAACGTTATGGACATCCAAGATTAAGAGCGCGTCACTTGCCTTTTGCAATTGGTGAGTCTGAGCGTGACCAGTGGATGTACTGCATGATTCAAGCAATGCACCGATTAAATATTGAAGAAGCGTTGATGCAGAAACTAGCAGTTCAATTATATGGTGTTGCAGATTTTATGCGTAATAGAGAGTAATCAATTAGACGTGATGCTAGGCTAAAACGATATGAATAATTTTTCTAGCCAAAATGCTTGAGGTTTTATCTAAACAGAGGGCTCTGAAGAAAAAATTGGAATCAGCTTTTTTTATTGAAGATAAACAGAACAACTTAGAGCAGATAAGATTTATACTATAAAATAAGAAGTGTAAGATCTGATATGCCGTGATAGGCTTGGATAGCTTGTAACAAGCGCTTGCAACTTCCCCCGATTTTAATATTTTAGATATACAATTATCTGATATAAATGGGCTAGAAGTTTTTAAGAGTATAAGCAATCATCCATTAGGCAAAGCTATTCCAATTGTTGCTTTGAGGTCATATGTGATGTCAGGTGACAAAAAAGATTATTAGCTGCGGGTTGCATTACATATATATCTAATAGATCTAATACTAATCATTGGGTAAATAAAAACAAGCACTTAATGGGGATGGATTTTAATGAAAATTTTAATCGCAGAAGATGATGAAAACTCTAGGCAATTACTAGAGAATTTATTATCTGCCGAAGGTTTTGAAGTTGTTAGTTTTGATAATGGACTGAAATCTTTGGGCCATTTGCAAACTGAGCATGTTGATTTAATCATTTCAGACATTTTAATGCCTGAAATGGATGGATATGGATTATGTAGAGCGCTAAAACAAAATCAGCAATTGCAAAACATTCCATTTGTCTTTTATACAGCGACTTATACCTCACAACAAGATGAACGATTTGCCCTTTCCCTTGGTGCAGATAAGTTTTTGATCAAACCCATGGAAATTCCCATGTTAGTTGATGTGATTTCTGACTTGCTAGAATCAAATCAAAAATCTAAAAATGCAAAAAATCGGAGTTTGTATCGTGGAAGCCCACAAAAGTCAGATAAACTGCATGCAGACAGGTTGCGGTCTAAATTAGATAAAAAGTTAGTTGAGTTAGATGAAGAAAAACAAAGACTGATAGATAGTGAGACGCGCTTTAGAGACTTTGCCGAGGCTTCAGCCGACTGGTTTTGGGAGTCAGATGACCAACTTAAAATCCATGGGTTAATTGGAGGCCCTAAAGGACTAGATTTTTATAGTCTTACGGATTTAGCAGAAGCTTGTCATAGTCACAGTTCGAATGAAATGCTTAAAACAGTTCAAACGCATCAACGTTTTGCAGACTTTGTTGTTCACTTTACCGATGAGACTGGTAAATTAGTGTATTTACGTGTATCAGGTAAGCCTATTTTTACTGCAAGCGGAACATTTACTGGATATCGTGGCGTTGGCAGAGACGTAAGTGAAACAGTTGCACTAAATCGTAAAGTGGAGTATTTAGCAGCACATGATGAATTAACAGGGTTACCCAATCGAAACCAATTTAGGCAACGCCTGGAACATGCTATCAATAAAGCAGAGCGCTCAGGCAGTCAGGTATTGCTACTATTTTTTGATTTAGATCATTTCAAAATGGTCAATGATACCCTAGGGCATGAAGCGGGGGATCAATTGTTGATGATGGCGACTAAGCGCATTAAAGAAAAGGCGCGCGCAACAGATATTTTATGTCGTTTAGGCGGTGATGAGTTTGTTATGGTCATGGAAGGCGCGTCACCGCAAGATGGTCACCGCTTAGTACGTGACATCATTACTTCGTTTTCTGTGCCTTTTGAAATACTGCAGCAAAAAATTTATTGTACGGCTAGTATTGGGGTGAGTGTTTATCCTGATGACTCAACAGACCCACAAACTTTGGTGGTTTATGCGGATTTAGCGATGTATCGCGCAAAGCAAAATGGCCGTAATGATTTTGAGTTCTATACCAGCAATCTAAATTTTATCGCGCACCAATGGCTAGATATGGAAAATGGTATCCGCCATGCGCTTAAAGATAATCAGTTTTTTATAGCTTACCAGCCGCAAGTAGAGATTGAAAAAGGCAAATTAACTGGCTTGGAGGTTTTACTGCGTTGGAGACACCCTGAACGAGGCTTAATACCGCCCTTGGAGTTTGTTAAAATCGCTGAGCAATCCTCACTTATTAATCAAATTGGTGATTGGGTAATCGATCAAACTTGCAAGCAACTAGAAATATGGATAGCCAAAGGCTATAAGCTCCCGCGCGTTTCAGTCAATATTTCCCCGCGTCACTTACGCTCTGACTCATTAATTAAAATGCTAAGTAGCGTGACTGCGAAATATGGCATCTCCCCCAAAATGATATGTATTGAAATTACTGAACATGCATTGCTTGAAGAGGGTGATACTGTTAAGAAAAATATGCGTCAAATTAAAGACTTAGGCTTTGTGATTTCGTTAGATGATTTTGGCATGGGCCATTCATCATTACTTTACCTCAAGCGTTGGGCCGTAGACGAAGTTAAAATTGACCATACTTTTGTCGATGGATTGGTCAATAGTGCCGAAGACCGTGTGATTGTAAAGGCAATTGTCGCTTTAGCTGATGCATTGGGATTGGGTTTAGTTGGTGAGGGGGTAGAGAACCAATTACAGGTAGATATTTTATCTGAAAGTGGCTGTAAAAATGTACAAGGGTATTTTTACTCGCCACCGATTGAAGCTAAAGAAATGGAAACTTGGTTTAAAAAATAGCTAAATAGGATTAGGTTTTTACTCGCCCTTTTAAACCACCCAAAAGTGCTGCAAGCGGCACTTTACGATTGATGCCCTGATTAATCGCTGTGTTTTGTTTTGTTACAGTAGGTTCATAAGGCTTGTCAAACCAAGGGTCAGCTGATGGTTTGCGTACATGCTGACGAGGTTTAACATGACTTGCTCTGTTTGAGTCAATTTCACGGTCATTTTTATTCTGCTCGCTAGCCAGATGGATATTGGGTTTGCGGGCAGCTGTTTTGATGTCTGATTTTTCTTTATCAATATTTCGTTTAATCAGCTTTTCAATTTCTACTAAATATTTCTCTTCATCTTCACACACTAATGAAATTGCAACGCCACTTGCACCTGCTCGCCCTGTACGCCCTATGCGGTGTACGTAGTCTTCTGGCGTGCTTGGTAATTCGTAATTAATTACCATTGGTAAATCACTAATATCTAAGCCGCGCGCAGCCACATCAGTGGCTACCAGCGCAGTTACTTTTCCTGCTTTAAACGCATCAAGCGCTTCCATGCGCTCTTTTTGGCTTTTATCGCCATGTATCGCATCAGCAGCAATGCCTTCTTTTTGCAAGGCACGACTTAAACGGCTAGCAGTGACTTTGGTTTTGGTAAAAATAATGACTTGTTGATTGTTTTCAGCAAGCAATAGCTGAGATAAAAGCGCTTGCTTACTAGACTGTTCAACCAAGTATACTTTTTGCGTCACATTCTCAGCAGTGGCATTACTTCGCGCTACCTCGATCAGTGTCGGATTGGTTAAAAAGTCATCTGCGAGTTTTTTAATATCATTTGAAAAGGTTGCAGAAAACATCAAATTTTGACGTTGTTTAGGCAGTAAAGCTAATATTCTTTTAAGGTCTGGCATAAAGCCCATATCGAGCATTCTATCGGCCTCATCAAGCACGAGCATTTGCACTTGGTTTAGTGATAGCGTTTTTTGTTCGACATGGTCTAACAATCGTCCAGGTGTTGCCACCAAAATCTCAATGCCAGTTTTTAAGTGTGGTATCTGAGTTTTAATATCCACACCACCAAATACTACCAAGCTACGCAAGGCAGTATGTTTTGCATACACCTTAATACTTTCTTCTACCTGAATTGCAAGTTCGCGCGTTGGTGTTAAAATCAATGCGCGAATTGGGTGCTTTGCAGGAGATGTACTGGTGCTTGCTAGTGGCAGTAACTTTTGCAATAGCGGCAAAGCAAATGCAGCCGTTTTGCCTGTGCCTGTTTGCGCACCAGCCATTAAATCTAAGTTTTGCAAGGCTAGCGGAATCGCTTTCGCTTGTATTGGTGTTGGCGTGTTATAACCAGTCTCAATAATCGCTTTTAGAAGCGGTTCAGCTAAACCTAAAACATCAAACTTAACTTGGGTTTCTGTTGACATCATTTCGATTATGCAAAGCTACGTGGTCTACGCGGTGCTGAGTCTCCACCTGCGCGAGCAGGGCGGTCAGCATTAGCACGTGGGCGTGGATTGCCAAATTTTTCACCAAAATTACTCTTAGGTTGCGCTCTTGCGCCATCGGTGCGAGCAACTGGACGACTAGCTTCTGGTTTGCGGCCAAAAGATTTATCGCCGTTGCTTGATTTTCTGCCCACAAATTCTTGGCTTAGTTGCTTTGCAAACTGCAAGTCAGTGTCTTTATTATAATTGCGGCTATTGCCATTCACTTCACCAGCGCTATCGCGCGGAATTTGAGCATTCTCATTTCTATTAAAAGTCTCAGCATTGCGCGCTGGACGTGCACCATCATGTGTGCGAGTTTTGTTGCGGTCATTAAAACCACCGCTCCTTGGGCCATAGCTTTTTTCTGCCGCTGGTTTTTCACCCATGACTCTATCACCAAAGCTTGCGCGGTTGTTGTCACGCGGTTGGTAGCCACCACGGCCACCTGGCACATGAGAACGCTCATTTCGGTTTGATCTTTCTGCACCACGGCTATTACTAGAGCGCTTACCGCTTGGTCCGTCCATTTTCATTGCGCGTTTTGGCTCAAAGCCTTCAACGACAGCAGCATCTAACTTTTGACCAGTGTATTGCTCAATTTTGCGCAAGATATGTCTATCCATATTTGATGCAAATGAAATCGCGACGCCTGTATTATTTGCGCGACCAGTACGACCAATACGGTGAACATAATCTTCTGCAAATTTAGGTAAATCGTAGTTAATTACATGGCTAATGCCTTGAATATCAATACCGCGTGCAGCCACATCGGTAGCAACTAATACTTTTACATCACCATGACGCAACTTTGTCAGCGTGCGGTTACGCGCACCTTGTGTCATATCGCCATGCAGCGCTGCCGTTTTATGGCCTGCAGCATATAAATCTTCTGCAAGTAAGTCAGCGTGACGTTTGGTGCTGGTAAAAATAATGGTTTGGTTAACGCCTTCGCCAATTAAAAGATGCTCTAGCAATTTGTTTTTATGTGTCATGTCATCAACAAAGTGTAAACGTTGCTCGATATTTGCATGTTTTTCCTTTTGGCTGGCGACTTGAATTGTAATTGGGTTACGCAAGAATTGTTTAGCGATATGACCAATGCCATCTAAAGTGGCAGAGAATAATAGGGTTTGGCGCTCAGCAGGCAATGCTTGGCAAATACGCTCAACATCTGGCATAAATCCCATGTCTAACATACGGTCGGCTTCATCTAATACCAACATTTGCAAACGACTTAAATCAACGCGACCGCGCTCCATATGATCAATAAATCGACCTGGCGTAGCCACTAAAATATCAAGTGGTTGTGAAAGTAATTTGTTTTGGAGTGGGTAAGGCATTCCACCCACAATGCTCACTGTACGAGCACGGATATATTTACCATACTTTCGCGCTGCTTCGTTGACTTGCGCGGCGAGTTCGCGTGTTGGTGTTAGCACCAAAATACGTGGGCCACGGCTATTTGATGCATGTGGTGTTGCTAATAAGTTTAGTGCTGGTAATGTGAATGCGGCTGTTTTACCTGTGCCAGTTTGAGCAGAGGCTAAAATATCGCGGCCTTCAAGCGCGGGTGGAATTGCTTGCGCTTGTACGCCTGTTGGTGTGTCGTAGCCTGCTTCAGCTACAGCACGTAAAATAGTTGGGTGTAAATTTAATGATTCAAAAGACAAAATATGTCCCTTTCTTAAGTTAAAACTCACTTCAATATGTATAAAAAGTTGAAGCAAACAAAAAAGGGCGCTAAGTAAATAATATTGATTTGCAAATCTATTATGTTGAAAAAATCAACAAAAACATATTAGAAAAACTTTTTTACCAGCGCACGGGCATAGCCGCTAACCAGTAAAAGATAGATTAATCAATAATCTACGAGATAATCGCTACAACATTTCACGAGCGATTGAGGGTCAGGGCAATGAATCTAAAACTTTTAAAATGTATCAAAAGCTTCAAGTTGTGCGCATTATAAGCATAATTTTGGCTTTGTCAAAGGTTTAATTGAGTTTGCGTGGAGTTTACAGTGTTTTGTGTGTTAAAATCGCGCCCTTTCAAACCTATGGCTATTTAATAATGAGCACTTCTCGCAACTTGCGCAACGTCGCAATTATCGCCCACGTTGACCACGGTAAGACTACGATGGTTGATAAACTTTTACAACAAGCAGGAACATTTGCCTCACATCACGCGGTTGTTGAGCGTGTCATGGACTCTAACGATTTAGAGAAAGAGCGTGGTATTACCATTTTGGCTAAAAACACTGCTTTGGTGTATGAAGGCACGCACATTAATATTGTAGACACGCCTGGTCATGCGGACTTTGGTGGTGAAGTTGAGCGCGTATTAGGTATGGTAGATGGCGTAGTATTGTTGGTTGATGCGGTAGAAGGTCCAATGCCACAAACAAGGTTTGTAACCAAAAAAGCACTTGCATTAGGTTTAAAACCGATTGTGGTGATTAACAAGGTAGACCGTCCAGGCGCGCGAACTGATTGGGTGATTAACCATACATTCGATTTATTTGCGAATTTAGGCGCAACAGATGAGCAATTAGACTTTCCTGTTGTGTATGCGTCTGCATTAAATGGCTTTGCGATGTTAGATATGAAAACGCCATCTGATAATATGCGTGCCTTGTTTGAAACGATTATTAGCCATGTAGCACCGCCAGCGGGTGACCCAAATGCACCGTTGCAAATGCAAATTTCTGCGCTCGATTATTCTACCTACACTGGTCGCCTAGGCGTTGGTCGCGTGTCAAATGGCAAAATCAAAACAGGTCAAGCTGTAACGATTATGAACGAAGACAAACAAATCGCGATGGGTAAAATCAACCAAGTGCTTGGTTTTAAAGGCTTAGAGCGCGTGCCAGTAGAAGAAGCTGAAGCTGGTGATATTGTGATTATTTCTGGTTTAGATGATATTGGTATTGGTTTTACTATTTGTGACCGCGAAAATCCAAAAGGTTTGCCGCATTTAGGTGTAGATGAGCCAACATTGACCATGGACTTTATGGTTAATACTTCGCCATTAGCAGGTACGGAAGGCAAGTTTGTCACAAGCCGTCAAATTCGCGATCGTTTAACCAAAGAGCTTTTAGTTAACGTAGCATTGCGTGTAGATGAAACCGCTGATGCTGATATATTCCGTGTTTCTGGCCGTGGCGAGCTACATTTAACGATTTTACTCGAGAACATGCGCCGTGAAGGCTTCGAACTGGCGGTTGGTAAGCCTAAGGTCGTATTCCGCGAAATTAACGGCGAAAAATGTGAGCCATATGAAATCTTAACTGTAGATTTAGAAGATGATAACCAAGGCGCGGTGATGGAAGAACTCGGTCGCCGCCGTGGGGATATGCAAAACATGGAATCTGATGGTAATGGCCGCACACGTTTAGAATATAAGATTCCCGCACGTGGATTAATTGGCTTTCAAGGTGAGTTTTTAACACTCACACGCGGCACAGGCCTTATGTCTCATATTTTTGATGAATATGCACCAGTAAAACCAGATATGCCAGGTCGTCGTAATGGCGTGCTGATTTCTGCTGAACATGGTGAAGCGGTTGCTTATGCCTTATGGAAATTGCAAGACCGCGGCAAAATGTTTTCAAGCCCTGGCGATAAGTTATACGAAGGGATGGTGATTGGTATCCATAGCCGTGATAACGATTTGATTGTAAACCCGATTAAAGGTAAACAACTCACTAACATTCGTTCTTCTGGTACCGACGAAGCGGTACGCTTGATTACGCCAATTGCACTCACTTTAGAAAGTGCTGTTGAGTTTATTGATGATGATGAATTGGTAGAAATTACCCCAAAAACAATCCGTATTCGAAAACGCTTTTTGTTAGAGCATGAGCGTAAACGTTCGTTGAAAGAGTAGTTTGAGTTATTGAAAAAGCCGCTGAAAAGCGGCTTTTTTGTGACATTAAACATACCAAATCATTTTATATACTCTGCAAGCCAGTATCTATAAGGCTTGCAAAGCATTCATTTTCTCTCGTGTTATTTTGACTTAATAAGTTTAAATAAGAATCGAGATTATTCAACACCCTGACTAGCTAAATAATCCTCGTAATTTCCACTGAAATCCACAATGCCATCGGCTTTAATTTCAATGATGCGGTTGGCAATCGAACTGACAAATTCACGATCATGACTTACAAAGAAAAGCGTACCTTTGTATTTGTCCAGCGCGGTATTTAGCGCTTCAATCGACTCCATATCCATATGGTTGGTCGGTTCATCCATCAAGAGCACATTGGTTTTAGCGAGCATCAATTTACCATAAAGCATGCGGCCTTTTTCGCCACCAGAAAGTACTTTAACGGATTTTTTGGTATCTTCACCCGAAAACAATAAACGGCCTAACATACTACGCACCACTTGGTCGTCATCTGATGGTTGGCGTTTATCGGTCATCCATTCAAATAAATCTACATCGTGCTCAAATTCGTATTCATGGTCTTGCGCAAAATATCCTAAGTTCGCTTTTTCTGCCCATTTGACTTCACCATGTTTAGGCTTTAAATCGCCTGCTAAACAACGTAAAAAAGTGGTTTTACCTATCCCGTTTTCGCCAATAATTGCAACTTTTTCACCAGCCTCAAACATTAACTCTACGTTATTAAACAATATCTTATCGAAACCATGACTGAGCTTTTTAAGTTCAACGGCGTTACGGTGTAATTTTTCACGTTCGTCATACTCAAAACGAATAAATGGATATTGACGAGAGGAGGGCTTGAACTCTTCAATTTTAATTTTATCAATTTGCTTCGCACGACTCGTCGCTTGTTTTGCTTTAGAAGCGTTAGCAGAAAAGCGCCGCACAAAGTCTTGTAAATCAGCAATTTGTTGTTTGGCCTTGGCGTTATCTTTGGCTTGCTGATTTCTAGCTGCAATGCTAGCTTCCATGTAATCATCATAATTGCCAGGGTAAACTGTGAGCTTGCCGTAATCCATATCGCACGTGTGCGTACACACTTGGTTTAAAAAGTGACGGTCATGCGAGATGATAATCATTGTACAGTCTCGGTTATTGAGTACATCTTCTAGCCAACGAATGGTATTGATGTCCAAGTTGTTGGTCGGCTCATCAAGAAGTAGTACGTCTGGATTAGCAAATAGTGCTTGCACCAACAACACACGCAATTTCCAACCAGGTGCGACAGCAGACATCAAGCCAGTATGTTGCTCGATCGGGATGCCCACGCCAAGTAATAACTCGCCTGCGCGTGCTTCGGCGGTGTAGCCATCATATTCTGCAAATACGCCTTCCAGCTCTGCAGCGCGCATGTAGTCGTCTTCAGTCGCTTCAAGATTCGCATAAATGGCATCGCGTTCTTGCATGGCTTTCCACATTTGCTCGTGACCTTGCATGACCACATCTAACACACGTTGGTCTTCGTAGGCAAATTGATCTTGCCGCAAAAATGCCATACGTTCGTGACTATCAAGTGTGATATTGCCAGAGGTGGGCTCTAAAACGCCTGCCAAGATTTTCATGTAGGTGGATTTTCCACAACCATTGGCGCCAATCAAACCATAACGGTTGCCATCTCCAAATTTAACAGAAACGTTTTCAAACAATGGCTTAGCGCCAAATTGCATGGTGATATTATTACTAATTAACACGTGCTTACCTTAAAAATTAATAGTTAAAATTCGATTAAAACTTGTTATAGATTACAACTTCATCCATATTCAATTGACCAGAACGTGCGCGCGCAGGCGCAAGTGCTTTGCCAACTACAACAAACATCACTGGCGTATGATCTGCAGGCAGGTTGATTAATTTAGCCACAGCATCAAAATCAAAACCATCCATGGGGCAAGTGTCGTAGCCCATTTCTTTGGCGGCCAACATAAGCGTTTGTGCTGCCATGCCACAAGAGCGCATCCCTTCATCGCGTTGCGCTTGGTCGTTTCCTTTGTAATAATTCCCAATGGCAGGTACTAAATAATCTTGGGCGGCTTGCGGAGCGTTTGCCCAATAACGCGCTGGGTTTTTCTCCCATGCTTTTAAATCTGCGGTTAATATAATCAGTAAAGATGCTTCTTCAACTTGGGCTTGGTTCCAGCTTACTGCACGAATTTGTTGACGCAATACAGGGTCTGTCACCAAGACAAATCGCCAATGTTGAATATTAAATGCGGTTGGTGACAGCATCGCCAATGACATCAATTTGGAAATTTCTTGCTCAGTCATTCTGTGATTTGAATCGAACGATTTTATAGAACGACGCTCGATGATTGCTTCAGTTACATTCATAATTACTTTCAATTAAAAAATTTAATATTGAATACGTATAATTTCTAACACAGTATTGCCTATTGGTCTTTGCCAAACCACACTGTCACCTACTTTTTGACCAATAAGCGCTTTTGCGAGTGGCGAAGTCCAACTGATTGTGTTGGATTTGATATCAGCTTCATCTTCGCCAACGATGGCATAAGTGTGGCTCTCACCATTCTCGTCTTCAACCGTGACTTTTGTGCCAAATAACACTTGCTCAGCAATTGTGCCAATAGTTGTCTCTACTATTTGTGCGCTTTCAATACGCGCTGCAATATAACGTAAATCACGATTTAAAACAGCTATTTTCTGAATAGCGTCAGCACTTTCTTTTTTTGAAGAGAGTTGCTTAATTTCAGCTTCTATGTCTTCGGCAAATTGTTGCAATTGGGCATAACCATGCGTTGTTACATAGTTTTGGCTAGCACTTATCGGCCGCTCTGGCACATCAGTACCAGCGTGTTCTAAATCATCCTCTTTAACAAAACCGCGGCTCATCAAGTATTAAATAATAAAGCCGAGCCTTAACTTTGGCTCGGCTTTAAAAATATATTTAACTAGTTTGGATTATCAATAAATTCAAGCGTAACGCCACTTGCGCTTGCTAAATCAGCTAGATTTTTTTGATTTTCTTTGTTCCCCACAACAATAGCTTTCGCACCGTTGATTTTGTCTATTCCTTTTGAGAGTGCTTTTGAAAGCGTTGCAGATGTGAGCGCGTCATTTTCACCTGCAATAATCACAGTGCTGGTTTTAAGTGCAAGCGAGCTAATAATCGCAGTGACGTCGCCAGCGTCCACATCTTTTTCTACCTCCCACACGGCTTGATGTGGCGCAATATAACCTATTGGTGCATCTATTAAAATAAGCGTACTTCTTTCAGATGGATATTTTGCATTTACAGACTCATAAATTTTTTGCGGAAACACTGTGCCTGCGTGTTTATCGCTTACGCAGCCAGCCAATAAAAAAATCGCAGATAATGCAAATAAATTAAATAATGGTTTCATGTTCACCTCATGTGGTTGATTTAACATGTAAATCTTAATAAACGAATACTAACATGTTCATGGTTTTAAATACTATTCCCACTCAATCGTCGCGGGTGGTTTACCAGAAATATCATACACCACGCG
>JAIYEJ010000066.1 GCA_027487055.1 Methylotenera sp.
GTGCAAATACCAAAAGTAATCAACGGTAAAGCTTCCGTAATGGGTTCAGCTATTAACACAATACAACCCATGTTAGATGCGCCAAAAATAAATTAAGCAATACTTGGTAAACAATAAAGCCAGCGATTTTCTGGCTTTATTGTCGTTACATTGTTTAATAAGCTAAATCATTAGTGTCATCTACTTCTTTGATTGCACAATTAGTAATGGATTTGTCGTTAATAACATTCCTTAGTTTACCTTTGGCTAACAATCAACAATAATGGATAACTTCGATACATTCAGAGATGCACGAATTACTACGCTCTAATCTTTGAGACAGTGTTGCCTTTTTATGACAGTAGAAAAGTTTGACTACGATGTTATTCCTTAAACCTCTCATATAACTGGACATGCCGAAGAGTGATGAATTTACCAAACGTTCACCGTCAGCTAAGGGGATTTATGAGCCAATCGCTTTCGTTTAGAAGATAATTCATGGCTCCTCTTATAGTTATGAGTGGCTATTTTGAATTGGAATTAATGGCTTTATTGGACTGAAATACTCAATTAGCGCCTAACGAGTTTGTTCAAGAAGTCAATACGGGTTTAAATTGGCGCTTACATTTATCGGTTAATTCAAATAGTTATTTAGGTATTTAACTTTTATCAAAATTTTTTAATATTTCTTAATGCTAGTTGTGTTTTGCAATCTGTGTGGGATGAGCGGGACAGCAGGTTGTAAATTGTTTGGAACACCAGTTTTCGGAACAGGCTGTGTAAAAACACAAAATTTGTACATTTTCGATGCGATAAAGACAACAAATTTGTAATTTAATTAGCAAGATGATTTTTTTGTTAAGATTGAATTTTAGCTAACTTGTGACATTGCAAAAACGCAATGTCACAAGTTGAGTTGCATTTACGCTTGTGAGGTTTCAATTAAAAAAAGCTCTAGCATTGGGAAATCCTCAGCAACTTCTTGGCCAAATTCTTTGATAGTGTCATCCTCTTCATCAAAATGCCAATTTACAATTACTCTGTTATGGGTGCTAGCTGATTGATTAAGTAATTGAAAAATCGTAAATAACATTTTTGTACTTGCACTATTAAAGTATGTCAAATTAAAATCAAAATTTATCTCTTGTTTGTCTGTAGACTTTAAATACTGATCTAAAGCTACAACAATCGGATAATAGAATTTACTTGCATCCTCTGGAAACGCTTCACCTTTCATTGACAAAGAATGTTTGGAAAATTTAAAATCCACTTCTGGGGAGTCATTTGTTGCTGCTAAATATAAATCCATTTTGGGTACCTTTTTTTTCAAAAAATTAAAACTGTGTTTTGAGATGTATTTCAGCGTAGCGGTCTTCGTAACCCACAACATTCTCAAATCTATATTCAATCTTAGATTTTGAATCTCTTGCCATTGTGAGTAAACCTAATCCGGCTCCCTTGCTAATGTCATCTTCTTCATGGTGATTTTCATTTCGTAGTTGAATTTTGTATGCGGCTTTCACTTCTTCAATTGTCATGTTATTGACCGCTTCAAGTTTTTTGGAAATTCTTTCAACGTAGTTTTTGTCGATTAAGTTCGCGCAAAGTAAAAACGCCCCTGATTCAGATTTTCCTACCGCTATTGCACCAATTTTTTCGCCTCCAGCTTCAGGAGCTTCTGGTGAGTAATGCATTGCATTTTGCACCATTTCAATAAAGCTTGAAAAAACCTTACGGGAATTGAAAGATTGAAAGTCATGACCATCAAAGCGATTTTTAAGAATGTCGCTAATAGTTGTAATTACGCTTTGAGAAAATGCACCACTGTAATAAAACATAACGCCCTTTTTCTCAGCCTCAGAGTGAAAAGTACTAAATAAATCAATTTCCATTTTAAAATCCTCTAGTTAAAGTTTAAATGCGGCAATTGTTACGTCATCACGACGTTTTTGTTTTCCCTGATAATCGTAAAACTCTTTTAAAAGCAAATCCTTCTGCTCAGTCATAGTTTTTTTGCTATTTTCAATAATATTGGCTGTATAACGTTTCTTTCCAAATGCAATATTTTTACTTCCACCGATTTGATCAATGACACCATCAGTAGTCATGTAAATATTCATTCCTTCAGTAAATTGACTTGTTTTGTTGGTCCATTCAAATTCATAAGGTGTATCAACATATCCCACGCCTTTTTTATCGCCATCGATAATTGCGACTTCAGTATCACCTGGATTTAACGTATATAGGGGGGTTTTTGCGCCAGAAAATGTGAAGTTTTTGTTTTTGAGATCAACCCAAATAAATGCCGCATCCATACCATCATCTGAACCGTCTTTGTCTAACATTTTTGCATACTTAGCCTCACCTTCAAGTCCCTCGGTGTTGTCATGTTGACCAAGCGCGTCTTTGACTTTTTTATTCATAATCTGCATGAGTCCTGCTGGGTCACTCTTATTTTTTTCAATGAGCACATGATCCAAAAAGGAAGACATGATCAAGGTCATAAATGCCCCTGGAACTCCATGTCCTGTACAATCTATTAACGCTAAGAAAAACCCATCATCAAATTTTTTACAGAAATAATAATCACCACCTACTTTGTCCCTAGGTTCCCAATGAAGATAAAATTCTTTTAATGATGACTGAAGGTCTTCCATAGAGTTTCTTAAGAATGACTTTTGAATAACACTGGCATAATTGATGCTCTCCATGACAAGCCGATTTTTTTCTGCTTGAAGGTTAGTAACTACTCTCACCAAATCTTCACCAGTACCTATTCCAAGATAAATACCTTCATTATCAGTAATGATAAAGCCATCATTAAGCGTTTTGCTTCCTGAGTTGACAACTTTAAAGCTTAGCTCTTGAATGCTCATATCCTCGGGAACTACTAATGGAGTTTTGTCCATAAAGGATATACAGCTTTTTCGATTATATAATTCAGCATGAAATGGTCTTGCCATGCTATCCATGAAAATATTTCGATTGATAAGTCCAATTGGCTTATTGTTCTCAATCACCGGCAAACCAATGACTCCACTATTGTCTCTAAAATAGTTTGAAACTTCAGTATTTGTATTTTCAGGGGAAATTGCGTCAACTTTAAGCATTAAACTTTTAGCTACAAAATTTGCTTCAATTTCACTAAGTCCTGCTTTATTACTTGATTCGATTTTTTCCATTTATTTTCCTTATATATTAAATATATTTAAGCGCAAATTTGCTATTTCATAAACTTTTTCCAAGTTCATTAGTAAACTCTTAGTAATTTGAATTAACCGTTGTTGACTGTCCTGGTTGATTTTAATTAGATTTAAAATACATAGCTTTCACACTACGTAAATTTTCAATTACTACTCAATTTTTTTTCGTATCGGAAGAAAGGTAGATTTCTTTAATGAATTAATCAAATTTAACAAATGTTTCATAAATTAATATTTTTTTTTTTTTTTTTTAATATTTATTTAATATTTATTTAATATTTTCGAATGATTAAAAATTCCAAAGTATTAAATTACTAGAGTTTTGTACTACTGATATTCCGACCTAGCTAATGTTTTTGTTGATACTTTTGTTAGAGCCCTGATGGCCTATAGTGGTGGGAAATTTTAGATTTGAACGAACGCTTAGGGGTTCTGCGGAATTTGGATTATCACGATGCGAATTATTACTAAATAGCTCTGCGTATCTATATTAACTGTTAGCCCGAAAGAATCACCACAATTTTGAACCGTAAATTTAATACATTACGTAATCAACTAAGGCTGTGGTAACCGCAGCTATATGTAGTAATCTTTTACAAACCTTACCAACCAGATATCCTGCCAAATGGTATTGCTTCAGCCAGGGCATGAAAACAATGTTACGAATCAAATTAGAACAATTGGTCAGTCTTTAGAGAATATGCACTAAACAGTCTTTCATAATAATTTGTTTCTAATAAAATCGGTCAATAGCAGTCATTCACACGTTAATCAAAACTTCTTTTATCAATTTCCATGACTTTGTCCGTATTTGTGCAATTAGCTCAAATTATTTAAATCTCATCGTAAAAGCTACCCAACTTTTGTTATTCATCATATGTTCGGTAACGAACAGAGTTTTCTCAATATTCTATCTAAAATTTTGCCCAGAATAGTTTTTAATTCTCCTCGTGATATCGTAATGACGATGATGGGTTTGGTGATGTAGTTTTTCTGAAATGATATTGATTGTCATGCAATCATTTAATGAAAGAAACTCTAATGAAGTGTGATCAATTTAAAGGTAATTGTAAGCAACTCAAAAGTAACGAAAGGCAACAAAGGGGCATTCTTCATGGATAATCAAATGACCAACCCAATCGCCTTTTTTAAATATATATTCCATTGCCAATTAATTGATCAAAGTGTTATAACTTGCGGCACCAAACATTCACATCACAGTAAACATCCAATAGTGGCTAATGCAATAATTGATGCTGAATGCTCTGGCGAGTCTACTTGTAAGTTAAGCTTAAAATCGACTTCTTGCCCAAAAAAGACAAATCTAAATAAGTAGCAAGTGGAATGTCAGTTTCGTCCACCTTAGACTAAATCATCCCCGTAGCGGCCTGTAAGCATAAACATGCTATAGACGGACATCGACCCAAAGTACGCGTTCAGATAAACCTGCTTCATCTAATTATTAATGGTATTTTTTTAAAGTAATTATAGTCGGATATTTTCGCTGGAACATTCAAAATAAATTAAACATTTGTTAAGAAATAAACCAAGGATATGACTTAATAATGTCCTTAAAAGTCCAACAAGCCTATAATTTTTCTAAATTCAATAAAATCAATAAGTTATAAAATCTTTTCAGACAAATCTAATTGTCTTAAATCACTAAATAATCATTTACGATCAAGCACTATTTAAAGCCCTAAATTTTTTTAGGGTTTTTTTATTATACATATTGAATTTTAGTCTATATTGTTTTGCATGTTTGCGATATAAAGATAAGTATTCAGTGCTTGGTTTTAAGCACCAAATTGATAATAATTTAGGCTACATTTTAATGCTCATTTTGGCGCACAACTAAAGGCTACTAAAGAAAACGTATTATTGAAAGAACTCATATGATCATACTAGCTGGTGATGTTGGTGGCACAAAAACTGAGTTAGCCATTTTTGATTCGGCAGAACCGAATGTGGCAAAGTTTGAAATGCGCTTTTTAAACAGAGAGCAACAAAACTTTGAAGCGATGTTAAAGCATTTTGTTCAGCTTTCTAACCACACTGTTGAGCAGGTATGCTTGGCTGTGGCTGGCACCATTATTAATGGGCGCTGTGCCATGCCCAACATCGATTGGGTGTTAGATGAGCAAGTAATAAAGACAATATTAACTGTAAATAATGTTAATCTAATCAATGATCTAGAAGCGACAGCCTACGGCGTGCTGGTGTTGCCAGCAGATAAATTGATTGTGATTAATGATGGCGTTGCAAACCCTTCAGGTAACTTAGCGTTAATTGCTGCAGGAACTGGCTTAGGCGAA
>JAIYEJ010000150.1 GCA_027487055.1 Methylotenera sp.
AATCTCTTCCACCGCTATCGTCATTTCGTTCGTCACGTTATCAAAAACGGTAGGGCTCACATAAAAACCGCCTGTTTCGGTGCGCACTCGTGAGCCACCCGCCAGTAGCTTGGCGCCTTCCGCATTACCTGTTGCAATATATTTCAGTACGTTTTCCATTTGCCCACAATCCACCAACGCGCCCATGGTGGTGCTTTCGTTGAGGGGGTCTGCTGGTTGGTAATGCTTAAGCTCAGCCAACAACTTTTGCACAAATTGATCTTTAATTGTACGCTCAACCAGCAAACGCGATGGTGCATTGCAACTTTCGCCCTGATTGTAAAAAATTGAGCCCGCGCTAGCCTCAGCAGCACGGTCTAAATCTTTACAATCAGAAAATACGATGTTAGGCGATTTGCCACCCAACTCACACCAAGCTCGTTTTAAATTGCTTTGCCCTGCCATCACCTGTATTTTTTTGCCCACGGCTGTTGAGCCCGTAAAAGCAATGCAGTCCACATCCATATGCATGGCGAGAGGTGTGCCAGCATCAGGCCCAAAACCTGGCACCACATTGAGCACACCAGCGGGAATGCCTGCTTTGATGGCTAAATCACCCAACTTTAGCGCTGTTAATGGTGATTTTTCAGAGGGTTTTAATACAATACTGTTGCCTGTGGCCAGTGCTGGCGCAATCTTCCAACATGCCATCAAAATCGGATAATTCCAAGGCACAATGGCACCCACCACGCCGATAGGCTCGCGGGTAATCATGGCGAGCGTATTGTCAGCAGTCGGCGCAATTTCGTCGTAGACTTTATCAATCACCTCGCCAAACCAGCGCAAACTATTTGCGGCCGAATTCACATCTACATTCAAGCTTGCATTAATCGGCTTGCCCATGTCTAGGGTTTCGAGCAAAGCCAATTCTTCACGGTTTTCCAAAAGTAAATCTGAAAATCGAATCATGATTTGTTTGCGCTCTTTGGGTGATTTTCCTGCCCAAACGCGACTATTAAAAGCAGCACGCGCTGCCGCAACTGCCAAATCGACATCAGCCGCTTTGCAACTCGCGACATCGGCCAATTTTCGATTGTCTATTGGCGAAAAACATTCAAACGTCGCCGCATCGGCTGTGTTCACGCGCTGGCCGTTAATGAATGCACGTCCGTCAATCTTTAAGGCTTTTGCACGCGCATGCCAATCGATTTTAGTTTCACTCATTCTTTTCAAACCTTTTCAAGATGGCCGACTTAACGACCTATTTAACTCATATCATTTTAGATGCTCTGGAAGCCTTACTGGGTAAGAGTTTCAGAGGCACAAATTTTTCTCAAACAAATAACCACGTCAAAAACATAAAGCTGAATGCGACAATTTGCATCAATTTATATGCCTGCCATCGCGATATATTTGATTTCTAAATATTCATCAATGCCGTGGTGCGAACCTTCGCGCCCCAAACCCGATTGCTTAATGCCACCAAACGGCGCCACCTCATTTGAAATCATACCCGTATTCACGCCCACCATGCCGTATTCTAAGGCTTCTGCCACGCGCCAAATACGTCCAATGTCGCGACTGTAAAAATACGATGCCAACCCAAACTCTGTACGGTTTGCCATTTCTATCACTTCTTCATCTGTTTTAAAGCGGAAAAGTGGCGCAACAGGACCAAACGTTTCTTCTTTGAAAATCAGGGCATCGGTTGTCACACCAGCCAATACCGTCGGCTCATAAAAAGTACCACCTAATGCATGTCGCTTACCACCTTGCATCAGTTTTGCACCTTTTTGAACAGCATCAGCCACATGGCTTTCAATTTTCTCAATCGCCACAGCATCAATCAATGGTCCTTGCGTCACACCATCTGCAACGCCATTACCCACTTTGAGCGCACTGACTTTGGCAGCCAGTTTCTCAGCAAATGCATCAAACACGCCATCTTGCACAAATAAGCGGTTGGCGCACACGCAGGTTTGCCCTGCGTTTCTAAACTTAGAAATCATCGCACCCTCGACCGCCGCGTCTAAATCTGCATCATCAAACACAATAAATGGTGCGTTGCCACCCAATTCTAAGGACAATTTTTTGATGGTATCGGCGCATTGGCGCATTAAAATGCGTCCAACTTCTGTTGAGCCTGTAAATGAGAGTTTAGTGACCACGGGGCTTTCGCAGAACATCGCACCAATTTCACGGGCTTTGCCAGTAATCACTTGCAACACACCCCTAGGCACACCCGCCTCTTCTGCCAACACGGCTAAAGCAATGGCGGACAACGGCGTTTGCTCTGCGGGTTTAATAATCATTGAACAACCTGCCGCCAAAGCTGGGCCTGCCTTGCGAGTAATCATCGCGATTGGGAAATTCCACGGGGTAATCGCGGCGGTCACGCCAATCGGCTGTTTAATCACCAACAAACGGCGGTCATTTGCTGGGCTGGGAATGGTTTCGCCATACACACGCTTAGCTTCCTCAGCAAACCACTCAATAAAGCTTGCACCGTAATTCACCTCACCTCTGGCTTCCGCCAAGGGTTTACCTTGCTCTGCGGTGAGGATAATCGCCAAATCTTCTGCATGACTTTTAATTAATTCAAACCAACGCCTGAGTATGGTTGCGCGTGCGGCAGCGGTAAGGTTTTTCCACTGTTTTTGCGCGACGTCAGCCGCCAAGATGGCACGGGCTGCTTCTGCGCGCCCCATTTTTGGTACAATCGCAACGACTTCGCCTGTAGCTGGATTGGTCACCGCAATACTTTCAGTGGAATCTGCAGCAACCCAGTCACCAGCAAGTAAAGTTTGATTATTTTTTAATAAAGCTTCATGTGTTAGCTTAATTGCCATTTGACTTCCCATTAAAACATTAATTATGGATGCTGATTAAATAACAATGCATCTTAATCAAGATATTAAGCAGTATTTAAGGTTTTTATAGTTTATTTAAGCGGTTTTTTTAGTTTTTTTTACTATATTTTTATATAGTTTAAGTAAATAACCTATTTCGAGATGCAAATGGTGCATCTCGAAAATAAGTGACTAAAACGCAAAAGAATTGCGATTATTTGTTGTGACGTTCATTTATTGTTATCGCTATAAGCCAATGCAACTTCGCGCTTACGCTTACGCTCTTGATGCGAGGTATAAAAACTAGACGCCACAACAGCAATGGTCACTACTACGATGGTCACCGTAGCCACCGCATTAATGGTTGGATTTAAGCCTAAACGCGCGCGCGAAAATATCACCATCGGCATGGTCGAATAACCAGGGCCAGACAAGAAAGATGACAACACAACATCATCAAAAGAAAGTGTAAATGTGAGCAAAAATGCAGACACTAAACCTGGCACTAACAAAGGCAACGTAACTAGCCAGAAAACTTGAAATGGTTTGCATCCTAAATCCATAGCAGCTTCATCTAGTCGACCATCCATTTCACGTAAGCGTGAAGTCACCACCACATTTGCATAAGCTGTGCCTAGTAGCGCATGACCTAACAAAATCGTGAACAAACCACGCTCAGGGAAGCCAAGCCAGTGCTGAATAGAGACTAACATCAATAATAATGACAACCCGACAATCACATCTGGCATGACGAGTGGCGTGCTTGCCATTGAGTTAAGTAGCGTACGCCCACGAAAGCGCTTATAGCGATGCAACGCAAAAGCAGTAAACGTACCAAATAATACTGACATCAGTGCTGACAAAAATGCAATTTTTAAAGATAGTAAAACGGCTGCGATAAGATCGCTATCTTCCATTAAGGCGCTATACCAACGCGTACTTGCATGCGACCAAACCGTAACTAATTTTGAATCGTTAAATGAGAATACAACCAATGTGATAATAGGCAAATATAGAAACAAATAGACTAGGAACATCCAGCTTTTAGCAAACAGTTTATTAGAAGCTTGACTCATCATTTACCTCCCAATTGCTCTGCTTCAGCTTTATTTAGAATTGCCATTGGTACTAATATGATACATATCATCACAATAGCAACCGAAGCTGCCATTGGCCAATCATTATTACTAAAGAACTCATCCCACAATACGCGACCTATCATTAAATTACTAGGTCCACCAAGCAGTTCTGGAATCACAAACTCACCAACAGCTGGAATGAACACCAACATAGAGCCTGCGATAATGCCCGCTTTAGAAAGTGGCACGGTAATCAGCCAAAAGGCTTTAAATGGGCTAGTGCCTAAGTCTGCAGCAGCTTCTAAGTAGCGCACATCCATTTTCGATAAATTGGCGTATAAAGGCAAAATCATAAACGGCAAGTATGAATAGACCATACCCAAAAGCAGAGAAAATGCATTATTCATCATAACAATTGGTGTATCAATAATGCCTAAGCTAATGAGCACATTGTTAATCACACCATTGCTGACAAGCAATGTTTTCCAAGCATAAATACGTAGCAAAAAAGAAGTCCAGAATGGCAACATAATGAGCATAAGCAACATTGGTTGTAAATGCTTTGGTGAACGCGCCATATAATAGGCAAACGGGTAACCAATAATCAAACACAGAATCGTTGTGATTAAGGCATATTTAATTGAGGATAAATAGGTTTTAATATAAAGCGAATCACTTGCGATAAATTGATAGCTTGCAAGATTCAATTTGATGGTAGGCCATCCATCTGACCAATCTATCAATTTTGAGACTGAACTAGCTTCCATTTCTGAAAGGCTAATTTTTAAAACAATTAAAATCGGTATTGCAACAAGCAAAATAAACCAGCCATACGGGATTCCAATGACCAACTTATTACCTTGAAACAAACTACGTATAAATTGCGTTAGCGTGTTCATTGCAATCCCCTTATTGAGTCAACACAATCATGGCTTGGTCGTCCCAATGCATGTAAGCCTTGTCGCCCCATGTCAGGCCACAACTTAAATCACGCGTATTATTAATT
>JAIYEJ010000221.1 GCA_027487055.1 Methylotenera sp.
AAAATTATGAAAAAGCGTTAAGCTTGCACCCTAACCATCCTGCTACATTGCAAGCGGTTGCATTGCTTGCAAAAAAAGAAGGTAATTTAGCCCAGTCTGACAAGCTTCGCTTAACCTTAAAAGAAATCAACCCAGCGCTTATTGAGGACTTAGATGCGCTTGAGTAGACTATAAACTTAAACCTAATAAATACGCTACATAAAAGATAAACATTTGGGACTGACATAAGAAAGTTGGCATGAAAAAGTTAGTTCTAATTGTTTTACCTTTAATTTTAATTACTAGCGGAGCTCTTTATTGGTATTTATATTTTGCAGAAGATACAGCAGTAAAAACCCTAACTGCGCTAGAAAAAACAGGAGATGAATGCAGTTTTATTTCTGAAAAAGCGGCGATGCAATTGCCAGAAGCTTTACCTTTTCAAAAGTTAGAAAAAGCGGCCAGAAAAGCCCGCGTGCTAAATACTTGTATGCAAGATAGAGGCTATAAAGAGAATCCTCAATGGGTTAAAAATGCAAACCCTATTGCACAAAAATATGCAGAATCTCAACAGATATCTTACGATGAAGCATATGAAACGTTAAGACGCAAAGCGATGTATACATTTAAAGTGATGTCATCAGAAAATTCTTATTGGATCATAGCGAATCAGCCATGATTAGACCAAATTGTAGATTTGCCAAGTTTGAATTTTTTATCATCAGTTTATTTGCTTTTTTATTAAGTATAGGTAATGCTATGGCGATAGAAGAGCCTAAATACTCTTTGACTGAAAAATCAAATGACTTTGAAATACGGGCTTACAACGCGCTGGTGGTGGCAGAGACTATAGTTGAAGGCAATTTAGACCAGGCTTCAAGTGCTGGATTTAAACGCATTGCTGATTATATTTTTGGTAACAATACTGCCCGAAATGGGTCTAGCGAGAAAATTAGCATGACAGCGCCTGTCACTTTAGAACAAAAAAACGAAAAAATTAGCATGACAGCGCCTGTATCGATGGCAAAAGACTCAGGAAAATGGCGAATTTATTTTGTTATGCCAAGCAAATATACGCTTGATACCTTACCCACACCTAATAACAAAGCGGTCTCTTTAAGAGCATTACCTGCACGAAATTTTGCTGTGCTACGATTTTCTGGTTTAGCGGGTGAGGAAAAAACGGCTAAAAAGACTGAAGAGCTATTAACTTGGCTTAAAACAAAAAATATTCAAGCGGTCGGTACACCAGAATTGGCGCGTTATAACCCACCATGGACTTTACCATTTTTAAGGCGGAATGAAATATTGGTTGAAATTTAACTCAAATTGCCCAATCTTCAAAAAGATTTAGTGCGCAACCGTTTCGCTTTTAATTACATTTATAATCGCTGCAAATATCATAATGTACTCCATTATGTTTAAAACAAATATACTTTGCTCACTGATGCCAACTAATAAATCTAAAACCATTGTTACGGCATTAATAAGTATACTAATTACAATAATAAGCCCGATGAGTTTATTTCTTAAACAGAATAAATAGCATTGCATCACGAAGCATAGACCAAATAATGCAGTGTAATTAATGTTTCCTTCATAGCTATAGTTTATTAGACCTAGCAAGGCGTAGATACTAATAAGTGCGATTGCAGCAGGCATATGTACTGGCATGCCCCTACCATCATGTTTTAGTCTTAAAACTAGGCCAAAGTGCGAAAAGAGTGCGGAAATAAATTTCATCATTTAAATGAGTTAAGCTGCCTGAAGCTCTTCTAGCTCTAGTTTAGCAACGCGGTAGTAGTGATACTCATCCCATAGCGTTAAGTCTTGGGCGCTATTAAATGCTTTGTTGTAATCAGTAAATTCTGTATATACTTGATTTTGTTCATTAAGTACTTGATAAACGATCATCGCACACCTCCTTTATGAAACTCAGTAGATTCAAATTAAGCTTAAATCAATTATTACATTGAGATGCTTAAATCAAATTTATAAGCAAAGCCATTATCACATTGCATTTTCTAAAGTTAGCTTTTTATGATTGTCCAAATTTAGCTATTTTTGTAATACATTTTTATGTTGCTAGTTAGATACAACGCAATAAATACGGCACTTTTGAGCTGATAGTTATATTGACGGCATCACATATTCATGCGAGTATAAAAAAGCCTAGCTAACATCGTTTTAAATAATTGCTAGGTAACTAGCTTGATAGCGTTTGTTCGAAGAGGAGAGCGGTGTTTGAGCATTAAGTGCAACTTAGTTAATCATGGAGGCAATGCCTCGAAATTCACCTTAATCGAATTTGGTCATGGCTGATTTATCTGTCATTTATAGCAAAACACCCCGAGGTCTACGCGCGCGCGCATCACTTGTTGGTGGTTTGTCATCGCATTTAATGAAACTGTTATCGCTGGTAGATGGTACATCTAAAGCGGAAGCGATTTTGCTCAAGTTTGACCATCTAGCGCCAGAAACACTTCTTTCAGAGCTCGCTGAATTAGAGAAACAGGGCTATATCAAGGTTTCAGGCAACACGCGCCCAAATCAAGAGTGGTCGCCAACTGTTCATTTTACTCCTATGGTGGTTGAAGAGTATCAAAGCGAAGAAGAATTAGAGGCTATTGCACGCGCAAAAGCAGAGCAAGATGCTAAGTTAGCCGCAGACCGCAAAGCGAATGCTGAGGCGGCAGCTGAGCGTAAGGCGCAAGAAGAAAAAGCACATATTCAAGCTCAATCTAAGGCTAAAGCAGAAGCTAAAATGAAAGAGATTCTTGAAGCTGAAGCTAAAGAAAATGCTGCACTTGAAGTAGCGCGTATTGCTGAAGAAGCTGAAGCGTTACGTATCAAAACCGAATTAGAAGCTAAGCAAAAAGAAGAGGAAAAAGTAAAGGCGGAGCAAGAAGAAAAAAGGCTTGCACTTGTAAAAGCCCGCGAAGAAGCTGAACAGGCAAAGGCTAAAGCAGAGCAAGAGGCAAAAGAGCAAGCAATGCGAGAAGCAGAGCGCATCGCTAAAGAGGCGGAAGCATTGCGTATCAAAACTGAGTTAGAAGCCAAACAAAAGGAGAAAGAAGCAAGAGTGAAAGCCGAAGAAGCTGAGCTAAAAGAAAAGACTGCAATTCAAGCTAAAACTAAGGAAAAAGAAAAAGCACATTTAGAAATAGAACGTGTTTTGCGTGAAGCAGAAGAAAAACGAAAAAAAGCTGCAAAAAAGGTTAAAGAAGAAAAACTAGAAGCGAAGCGAAAAGCTAAAGCAGAAGAAGAGGCTAAAAAAACTGAACATAAGTCGAAGGTAGATATTGGGTTGTTACGAACCACGCTACAATCCGAAGAAAAAACCAAGTTAGAAGAAATAGAAATTAATCGAATTACCATTGAGAAAATTGCAAAAGAAGCAGAAGGCGAGCGCCTAAGCAGGACAGAAAAGTTAAGTAAAAAAGAGGAAGATGAAGCTCAAGTAGAAGATGCCAGGATAAAAGCTAGGTTAGAAGAAGAAGAAAGAGAAAAAGAGCTAGCTAAGGAAAATTCACGCGCAGAGATGGAGCGTATTTCTAAAGAGGCAGATGCATTACGTAAGCCAGCAACAATTCTTAAATTTGTTAAACCCAAAAAGGATAAAAAAGAATTTGTAGCTACTCAAACACCTAATTCAGAAACCATAGCCCTTGCAAAAATGGAAGAAAGGGCGCGTAAAGAGGCAGAGCGTATTGCAAAAGAAGAGCAAGAGTTAGCAGAAATAGAAGCTGAAGAAAAAGCGCAGAAAAATACTAAGCAATTTACCAAAACAGTTGCAAAACCTATAAAAAAAATCAAAATTGAAGAAACAGAAGATATAAAGCAAGAAAAAAAGACAAATCAGCAACAACAAGCAAAAGAGACTTACAAAGAAGCACCAAGTTTCAAGTTTCCAACAAAAATCCTCAAAGCTTGGATGTTGAAGTTATCCAAAATAGTGCTAGTTTACTTACCAATATCATTACTTTTATTGGTTGTTATCGCACATTTTATTAATCTAAGCATGCTTGCTAAACCATTTGAAAACTTAATCTCAGAAAGCGTTAAGGATACAGTCACAATTCAAGAGGTACGTATATCTTTATTGCCAGAGCCGCATTTTGTTTTAGGTAACGTATCAATAGGTAAAATTAATGGTTATCAGATTGAATCTATTTATGTAGTGCCAACACGCGCCAGTTTGTTTGAAAATGCAAAAGTAGTGAAATCTGCCGTTATAGAAGGCATGCAAGTAAACCAAGCGAACTTTACGCCCCTAATACAATTGATCAAAAATATAAGTAATGCTGAGGGTTTAAAAATCAAAGATTTGCATTTAAAAAATATAGCAATCAATATTCGCGATGTAGAATTAGGCGTTTTTGATGGAAAACTGAAGCTTTCTGAATTTATGCGGCTTGAAGGCATTGACTTAATTAGTATAGATAACACGCTTAATATCACTATTTTAAGCTCAGATTCAGATGTAGTTAACAATTTGATTTTGAATGCGCAGAACTGGGCATTGCCACTGGGGCCTAAAGTTGTATTTAGCAGATTGACTGCGAGAGGTGTTGCTAAGCAAGATGGAATCAATTTTAATCATGTCAGCGGCGAGCTATACGGTGGCAGCGTAAATGGAAAACTAGCAGTTGACTGGTCAAGTCGGTGGCAACTTGCAGGAAATTTAGACTTACGAGGCTTAAACGCCTCGCAAATGTTAACAGCTGTGAATAGTCCAACTTTGATTGAAGGTAAGCTTAAATTGTCAGGCATTTTTTCTAGTAAAACTAGTCAATTTAACAGAATAGTAGATGAGGCTGATCTTAATGCCGATTTTGTGATTAACGATGGTAGTATTCGCAATGTTGACCTTGCTCGCGCAGTCATTGCAAACGGAGACCATTCACTAATGGGTGATGATACACATTTCGATAGATTGTCAGGTAGCCTTCAATTAAAAAATGGTGTTTATCAATATAGAAAAGTCGTTCTTCAATCACCGCAATTTAGCGCAAGTGCTTATTTTGATATCTTGCCAAATCAATTAATTTCAGGAAAAGTGAGCGCTAACCTACAAGCACAATCTCGCCGCTTGCAATCTAACTTTACCTTAGAAGGCACCAGCAATAATGTAAGAAGTAAGTAAAAAATTTTTAACTATAAGACTTATTTTCTAGGCCCAAGAAAGTCTGCTTTGCCAAGTGGTGTACCGTTGTGGCGCAAGATATTGTATGCAGTGGTTACATGAAAATAGACATTAGGATTAACCCAGTACAAAAGATAATCTTGGCCGGTAAATTTTAAATCTACCTTACGTATAGTAATCGTAATCTCACGGTTTTCTGCGCCCTCTAGTTGCGAAGGCGTAACGGCTTCAATAAACGCAAGTGTCTTTGAAATGCGTATTTGTAGCTCTGCAAAACTAGTTTCAGTATCTTCAAATTTTGGAATTTCCAAATTAGCAAGCCTAGCTGCTGCGCCTTTACTCATATCGGTTGCGATTTGTACCTGCCGAATAAGCGGATACATATCTGGAAACAGTCTGGCGTTAAGTAGCGCGCTATGCTCGATTTGATTTGAATCTGCATAAGCCTCACCCTTTTTTAAGATAGTCGATAAGTTCTTTATCGCCCGTTTAAGCGGGGTGATTGTCGCTTCGTAAAAAGGTATCATAGCTAGCCCCAATAATATAAAAGCCCATCATACATGAGCATGATGGGCTTAATGTAGTCAATTAAAAATTAGTTTTTAATTGCCGGC
>JAIYEJ010000174.1 GCA_027487055.1 Methylotenera sp.
AAATGGGGTCAAGTTACGCGTGGTCGATGCGGGTGTGAATCGTGTTTTTGCGCCACATGCGAATTTAATTGATGCCAAAATCGCTCATGGCACAGCCAATTATTTAACAAATAAGGCGATGAGTGTTGTGCAATGTAAGCAAGCACTTACTGTTGGCGCGAGTATTGCTAGTAAAGAAATCGCATTGGGTTGTAATGTCATTGCATTTGGTGAAATGGGCATTGGCAACACCTCAAGCGCAAGTGCCTTAATGAGTGTTTTGTGCAAGCTGCCAGTTCAGCAGTGCGTTGGTCGCGGTACAGGTTTAGATGATGCCGGCGTGCTTAAAAAAACCGTGCTTCTTGCGCAAGCGATCTCGCATCATAATCTAAATAGAAATGATCCGATGAAAGTCCTTCAGACATTTGGTGGTTTTGAAATTGCGATGATGGCGGGCGCGATGTTAGGCGCAGCAGAGAAAAAAACCATATTATTAATCGATGGCTTTATTGCCAGTGCTTCTTTGTTAGTGGCATCAAAATTACAACCAAGGATTTTAGATTATTGTATTTTTGCACATTGTTCAGATGAAAACGCGCATAAACAATTGCTCAATTATCTGGGTGTAAAACCTTTGTTAGAGATGGGCTTACGCTTAGGTGAAGGCACGGGTGCAGCGCTTGCTTACCCATTATTAGCGGCAGCGGTTAATTTTTTAAACGAAATGGCTAGTTTTGAATCAGCAGGTGTTTCGGAGAAAATTGATGCGAAAAGAATTTGATTATTTTTTGCTCGCGCTTGGATTTTTTACGCGGGTTCCAGTGCCAAGTGTTGATAATTTTAAAGAGTCTGATCTTAATCATTCTGCAAAGTATTTCCCACTTATTGGTGTTTTTGTGGGGTGCGTGGGGGCTGCTGGCTTTTTAATTAGCGCACAATTTTTGCCACAATCTATTGCAGTATTAATCAGCATGGCGATGACAATTTATCTAACTGGTGCGTTTCACGAAGATGGTTTGGCAGATAGTGCAGATGGTTTGGGTGGTGGCTGGGATAAAGAGCGAATACTCACTATTATGCAAGATTCGCGTTTGGGCACGTATGGTGCAGCAGCTTTATTTTTAATGTTGTTTGCAAAGTTTCAAATATTAAATGCTACGCAAGGTGTTTTGATGCCAGTTGCGCTTGTGAGTGCACATGCGCTTAGCCGATTAAGCGCTATCTGGATAATGCGTAGTTTAAGTTATGTAAAATTTAGTGGCAAATCAAAGCCATTGGCGGTAGAAATTAAAGGCGCTGATTTTGTTTTGGCTCACGTGTTTGGCTTAGCGCCATTATTCTTAGGCATTGTTGCTTTGATGGCACTGTATGCTTACACGCCCAAGTTAATTGCCGAACTATTATTATGTATTTTAATCCCTGTATTATTAAGTTGGCTTTGGTGGCGAAATAAAATTAAACATTGGTTGGGCGGATATACGGGGGACACTTTGGGCGCGATGCAGCAAATAACAGAACTTAGTTTTTATCTTGGTGTATTAGCGTGGAACTGGCGCCTATGACATTAACACTGTGAGATTAAATCCATGAGACTTACTTTGATTAGACATACCAGCTTGCAAATAAACCAAGGCGTTTGTTACGGGCAAACAGATGTTGACGTGGCTGCCAGCTTTGCACAAGAAGCGATTAAAACCAAAACCAAGCTAAACGATATATTAAGTAATCTGCAAGTTGATGCTGTGTTTACTAGCCCATTGCAGCGTTGTGTAAAGCTTGCGCATGCGCTGGCACTTGCCGAAATTAAGCATGATGATAGGCTAAAAGAATTGCATTTTGGCGAATGGGAAATGCAGGCTTGGGACGATATTCCAAGAGATATTTTTGATGTTTGGGCACAAAATTATGCTGAACTTGCGCCGCCTAATGGCGAGACTTTTAGCCAGTTACAACAGCGTGGTATTGCATTTTTAAATGATGTTTTAAGTCAGCATGCAAACGGCCATGTGGTGGTGGTGACGCACGGCGGCATGATACGCGCCTTGCTCGCCCATGTGCTCAATATGCAATTAAAAGGTTTGTTTAGATTTAATGTCGATTACGGCAGTATTACACAGCTAGATTTTAGCGCTTTGCAAGCGGGTGGTGTACCTAAAATAGACTATGTTAATCGTTAGTCTGTAAATTGCCAGTGTTGCGCCTTAGCAAACTTTAATCGTGTGACCTAAACACTCGACGATTTGGCCACTGCGAATTTTAGCGGTTTTACGTAACTCAATTTCACCATCCACTGTCACAATGCCTTCCGCTACCATGGCTTTGCCTTGGCCGCCACTTTCGGCAATACCTTCTGTTTTAAGCAAGTCGCAAAGCGCGATGTATTCACCTTTAAGTTTAAATTCAATCATATTTCTACCTTAATCTTTTAGTTTAAGTGGTAAACCAGCAGCCACAAATGTCACTTTGTCTGCAATGGCGGCGATTGCTTGATTCAGTCTGCCTTGTTCATCTTGAAACTGGCGGTTAATTTCGCCAAGCGGCACTATGCCCATACCTACTTCGTTGCTCACCAAAATAATTTCATCTCCAATTGTTGCTAACAATGCCAGAAGCTTTTCACGTTCGTTTACCCAACTCACTCCCGTTGGCGGCGCACAATCAGGGCAAATACATTGCGCTAACCATAGTGTTAAACAATCAATAATAATACACTTTTCTGCCCGAGCGATTTTTGATGCACTGGAAGTTTTAATGGTATTAGCTTGCAGGGCATCGCTTAGGAAGTGTGGAGATTCGACCAACCTCCAATGCTTTGGACGACGGGCTTGGTGATGCGCAACACGCTGCCTAAACTCATCGTCATATACCTGTGCGGTAGCGATATAAGTGACTGGCAACTCGTGACTAGAAGCCATTTTTTCTGCAAACGCGCTTTTGCCACTGCGCGCACCGCCCAAAATTAAATGAATGCTCATATTTGTTTTTGGCTCCATTGTTGAATAATCGCCTGCAATTGCGGCAAGCCATGCGTGAATACAGAAGGCCCTGGTTGCAGAATATCAACGGATTTTATCTCAAATAGCATATTATTTTTTACAGCTGGCATGTCGCACCAGCCTGCACGCGCGTTCACGTGTTCTGGCTGAAACTTTTTACCGCACCATGAGCCAATAATAATGTCTGGCATCCTCGCCAATACTTGCTCAGGCGTGACCACGCGCTGACCTGCGCTATGAAACTGCCTTAACTCTGGAAAACAATCTTCCCCGCCAGCAATGCTAATCAGCTCAGCCGCCCAGCGGATGCTGCACATCATGGGTTCATCCCATTCTTCAAAATAAACAATCGGCCTGCGAGGTAATACGGACGTGGACTGCAGGGCCGCGTTTATTTGAGTTTGAAACGTGTCAATTAAAGCATTTGCTTTTTTTTCTGCGCCCACTAAGCGGCCAACGCAGGCAATCATGCGCAAAATATCGTCTACACTGCGCTGGTTAAAAACGTGTACCTCAACGCCTGCTTTAATGAGTTCTGCTGCAATGTTGGCCTGCAAGTTAGAAAAACCAAGGACTAAATCGGGCTTTAAATCTAAAATTTTGTTTATTTTAGCAGTGGTAAAAGCCGATACTTTAGGCTTTTCTTTGCGCGCAATGGCAGGCCGCGTGGTGTAACCAGAAATGCCCACAATACGGTCTTGCTCACCCAATAAATATAGCACCTCTAACGTTTCGGTGGTCAGGCAAACAATACGCTCTGGCAAGGTATTCATGGTTATTTTGTTACGTCTTGCCAGCCGTTTTCCATCAGCATATCCACCAATGGTTTTTCCGTCGCCCAGCCTTCTTCTACTAGCATGGGTTCTTTGTAAAAAGTGTTGACGTAGCCCAAACATAAAATGGCAATAGGCTTGGCGCCGGCAGGCATGTTAAGGAGTTCGGCGAGTTTATTAGGGTCAAACAGAGAAACCCAACCCATGCCAATGCCCTCAGCGCGTGCTGCTAGCCACAGGTTTTGAATCGCACAGCTGACAGACGCCATGTCCATCTCTGGCAGGGTTCGGCGTCCAAAAATATGCTTTTCTCTGTCGTCGCACAAAGTTGCAATCAACACTTCGCCGCAATCTAAAATACCCTCTACTTTTAAGCGCATAAATTCTGCCATGCGCGCAGTGGTTTGAAACTCCCCAATCGCTTGCGCAGTTTTGATTCGCTCTTGATTTACCTGCGCGTGGATTTTTTTGCGTAAATTGGCATCACTAATTCGAATAAAGCGCCAAGGTTGCATTAAGCCCACACTGGGCGCGTGATGCGCGGCATGCAGTAACTTGGTGAGTAATTCTGGCGCGATTGGTGAAGGTAAAAAGTGGCGCATATCACGCCGCTCCGCAATCACTTTATAAATTGCGGCTTGCTCTTCAGGGCTATATGCGTGACCATTTTTCATATTAAGTGTGAAAAAAAGCCGCTTTAATAAGCGGCTTTCAATTTAAATAAAGCGATTAAGCTTTTACAACTGGTAATGCGTTTATATTGCGATAAATCATGGCGCATAGCCAAATCATCGCAAAGTACATCGCTGCAAAGCCCATCCAGCTTGGTAAGTATTCCCAGCCATGTTGCATCGATTCAACCAAACCATTGGCAGGAAAGCGCCCAGAAAATAAATAATACGTTTGCGTAGAAATCACAAATGCTACCAATGAAGTACTTGCCGTTACCAGTGCAAAAGGCAATGCCTTGAACGCATCGGTTTGTTGGCTTAACCACACACCACCCAACCACATTGCCGCATAGCTTGGAATTAAGCCCCAATAGCCATTGGTTAAGCAAAAGCCTTGAACTGGGTCTAAGGCCGCCGCGCCAAAATCAATGACACTGGCGAGAACAAAAAAGACCAAAAACCAAGCAACACGACGCAATAACAAACCACCCATTAAAAACACTGCTAAACTGGCATCCGGCAAAGCCACTTGGGTCAGCACATGGCTACCGCGTGTGAGCAACATAAAAAAAGCCAGGACCGCTACGCATGCATAGGCCTTATTCAATACCGATTTAACATTTAATACCATTACTATTCTCCCAATCTTAATACTGCCATTATTAATTAAATTATATCACTTGAAATGCCAAGAAACTTTGTGTTTCGCTTTAGTGCGTTTTTTACATTATTTTTCTTGGCAATCACATTTAGTTAGAATCCCACCGCACATTCACAAACAAATTGGATCCGGGTGTGTTGTAAATAAAGCCTGTGGTATTCGGATTGCCATCAAACGCTAATGCATAGTCTTTATCAAACACGTTATTGAGTCTAGCTTGCAGTTTCCACTGGGGGTTAATCTTGTATTCTGAAGTGAGGTTAAGAATAGTATACCCAGCTAATGGTAAGTTATTGGCGACTTCATTGTAGCGTTTTGAAGCGCTGAGCATCTCCAAACCAAAGCGCCAGTCTTCCATTTGATAGGCCACATTCCCTTTTGCGTGCCTGTTTGCTCTGCGAACTAATAGGTTATCTGTGTCATCATTTCTGGGCGATTGTATATCTACGCTACCTGCAAAGTTCCAATGATTAAGTTGATGGTTAGCGGCCAAGGTTAAGCCTTTCAAAGTTGCTTTATTGGCGTTAAATGGAACAAAATTAGCATCTAAGGCAATTAAATTGCGCACTTTGTTTTCATATATCGTAACACTTGCTTGCGTTGTTTTATCTTGAAAACGTAAACTGGCTTCAATGTTATCGGATTTTTCTGGCACTAAGTTCGGGTTGCTCGTTGGAAACCCAAAAGAATCTGGAAAAAATAAGTCATTAAAACTCGGCGCTTTAAATGCAGATCCATAACTAGCTGTAGCGCGCCAACCTTGCCCAAAGTTATAGCCATAGCCCAAACCACCAGTGAACTGATTACCAAAGCTAGAATTGTGATCTTCTCTGATACTCGCATGTAATGTGTGTGATTGCATATTAGCAAGGTAGCTTGCAACAAAGCCTTCATTAGTGCGTTTGGTTTTGTTGTATTGCGTATTCGAACGCACCTTTTCTTCTAATCTATCGTACATTAAAGTGAGGGTACCAATAGGCAAGGTAATATCATTCTGCCAATTGAGCTGATTTTGCTTGGTGTCAAAACGGTCAAAATTAGGTGCAGCAAACTCATCAAAGCTTTTTAGTTCATCTTTGCTAAAACCTATTTTTAAAGTAGATAACCAAGCATCAGTAAATTTGTTTTTGCTAAATAATGAGGCTGCTTGCTGATTGATATCTGCTTTTGAGTCAAAATTGGTGAGGTTAAAGCGGTTATCAAAGTAGGTAGTGCCATCACTATTTAAAAAATTAAGCCCAATTTCATGCCCTGCAACGATTTCATGGCTAATACTTAAATTAACAGAGGTATTGCGATAGCCATCATCATCTTTAAGGTTGGCTCTATTGGTTTTTAATGCTGAAAATCCATCGGTATCTTGTGTGCCTAAATTAATTGCCAATTTTGTGTTATTAAATTTCCCGCTAAAACCCACATTAGCAATTTTTGTGTTGTAAGTACCATAGCCTGCATTTGCATAATAGCTTGGTGTTGCATTCCCTTTTTTGGTGAAAATTTGAATTACACCGCCAATCGCATCTTGACCGTACAAACTAGTTGCAGGGCCTCGTACTATTTCAATACGGTCAATTTGATTAAGTGGAATATTCTCAATAGTAGTTGTGCCTGTAGTAGATGATTGGCTGCGTAAGCCATCTACTAATAGCAATACATGACTTGAGTTGGTGCCACGAATAAAAATGTTGGTAGCCTTACCTGCACCGCCATTATTACTAATTTCAATCCCAGCTTGCAGTTGTAGCAGCTCTGCCAAAGTTGTTTGGCCACTGCGCTCAATGGTTTCTGCATCCACCACTGTTACATCAGCAACGAGTGACTCCCTTGGCTGAGGTGTACGTGTAGCAGTGACCACCACATCATCAAGGTTAATATCTTCTGCTGCAAATAGAATAGACGAAAAAGCCAGCGCTACCACGCTAGCGATAATAGATTTTTTCATTATTATTTCCCTTATATGCATGCGTCCCCGCATGCATATTCTTTAAAAAGAAATACCAAGGAATAGAAAAAATAGAACGAAACGTGAGAAAAATAACGCCACACGCTTTGACCCACCGTCACCCCGCGGTATTTCCAAACTTAACAATGACACATTTGCATCATTGTTTTGTTGCGTAGGCCGGTCTCCGGGCTTGTGACAATGCAATTTACGCCTTCCCAAGTTAGTAAAATCCAACTCAGTGGCATGTTGTAAATCTTAAATCACTTACCGTTGCGGGGGCAGCACAGGAATGTTTTATCCATAAAACGACAAATTCACCTGTTTCCCAGTTTCACCTGTTTGTAGAAAACAACGCAGGCACCTATCAACTTGGATAGATTATAACGACTTTTTGTTTTGTGTATATTCCAAATTTAAATTAATTTTTATGCAACAAGCCATTAAAACATGTCAAATTACTTTGAATAGCCCACGTTAGCTATTGACTCTAATAGATTTTTTAAATTATAGTGGGACTATGGAAGCCGATTTAAAAACGTTAGAAGACAAAATCACTAAGCTTGTTTCACTGTGCGCGAATTTACGCGAGGAAAACGTGCGTCTGCGTAGCGATTTAACTCAAACTAAAGGCAATATGGTACAAGCCAGTAATAAGCTTGAGGTGCTGCTTCAATCTATACCAGATGGTGACAATTAATGGCCGTAGCTAAAACAGTTGATGTCACAATTATGGGCCGCCAATTTACGGTTGCTTGTACCGATGATGAACGCCCTGGCTTGATGGATGCCGTGAACTACCTTAACAAAAAAATGAATGATATTCGTGATGCGGGTAAAGTGGTTGGCATCGAGCGTATTGCGATTATGACAGCGTTAAATCTATCGCACGAGTTACTTAACGCCAAATCTGGCGATATTGACATTGGCGATTATAAGCGTAGGATTAGCCTCATGCAGAATCAAATTGATGAGGCAATTGCGAGTCAAAATAAACTTTTGTAGTCCTTTTCTTTCATTATAATGTCATGTAAGGGCATTATAGTCTCTCTTAAGTATTCAATTTGTTTTCTGTGGTGTTGCTTGAGTCTAAATTCCTTGAACTAGTCTTTGTTATAGGTTTCGGCTCATCAGGCGCGGTGTGAGCGCTCTAAATTGGGTTATCTTTTAAGATGCCCTTGGCGAGTGAACCTAAAGCGCTTTAGGTTGTTACCACCTGAACTTTTTTGGTTCAGGATTAATGATTCAGGCAACACCAGAGCAAACAGGTTTAGTTTTTAATGCGAAACTTCAGCATTGTTATCGCTTGCCGTACTCAATGTAAAGTCTACGTTCAAACGCCTCGAACTTTCGCATTAAAATCCAAAACCACACCTTGTTGAAATCGCATCATGACTTTGTTCTTCTTCGCGTTAAAGCTCCACATCCCCAATCAGCGTAATTCGTGATATTTCAAATCCGCCAAACTGACAATTGTTAAGCATTTTTCGTGACTGGCTTCTAAAATAACGGGCGGTGCAAAACCTGCCTCGCTTGCCTCTAGCCAGCGCGATGCACATAAGCACCAGCGGTCACCAGCCATTAATCCTGCAAAGCCGTATTCTGGTCTGGGTGTTGTTAAATCGTTGCCTTTTGAATATGAAAAAGCTAAAAACTCTTCTGTGACTTGCGTGCAAACGGTATGGCTACCTATATCTTCTGGCCCAGTTTCGCAGCAGCCTGTGCGGGTAAACCCCGTAAGTGGCTCTAAACTACATACTTGAAGTGCTGTGCCTAATACATTGCGTGCCATGTTAACTCCCTAAAATTTTCAACTTCAATTATCATACCTAAAATAATCATTTTTAAGAGTATAGATATGCGATATTGGTTAATGAAATCTGAACCGGGGGATGTCTCGATTGACGATTTAGCAGCGATGCCAAATCAAACGGTCGATTGGTATGGCGTGCGCAACTACCAAGCACGCAATTTTATGCGCGACCAAATGCAAGTGGGTGATGGTGTATTTTTTTACCATTCAAATTGCGATGAACCGGGCATTGCAGGCATTTGCGAGGTGAGTTGTCTAGCTTACCCAGACCGTTTACAGTTTATTAAAGACCACAAATACTTCGACTCCAAAGCCACACCAGAAACCCCACGCTGGTTTAATGTGGATGTGAAACTAGTACGCAAAACACGCTTACTAAGCCTAAAAGAAATGCGTGAAACACCTGCGCTTGAAGGCTTGCGTATTTTGCAGCGTGGCAATCGTCTATCGATTACGCCCGTAGATCCAAGAGATTGGAGGTTTATCTTGGATCTACTTAAAACATAAAGCATCCGCGTGATTGCAATACGATTATGAACATACTAAATTAACATATCAATTTAGCCGCCCTGTAAGCCAGTATCTATAAAGCTTACAGAGCATCAATTTTTTCTCGCATTAAAAAGCCCACATTTCGTGGGCTTTTTACTACTACTTTTAGGCTATTTTTATCTAAACCAAACTTACTTGTTATCTAAACTTCCCATACTTTTTGGGTAAGTCACTATGCCCCAAGGTAGATTTTTCACTTCAATTTGGCTGGTCACTGCAAAAGATTCTGCATCTATCACTAGCACTGCATCGGATTTTCCGCAGGCAAGTAAAATTTTCTTGTCGTCTGGTGTAAAGGTAAAATGCCAGCAACGGTTAGCGGTGCTCACTTCTTTCAGTTTATCGTAGCTTGTGGCATCAAACATTTCTAGCGTTTTAGATTTGTTATTGGCGACATAAATATGTTTGCCCGTCGCGTCATAACTAATGCCATAAGGCGTATCGCCAGTGGGCACGGTACGCACAAAGTTAAAATCTTTGTCTAGCACCATAAAGTTATTCCCATATTCTAAGGTGGCCAAATAAGTATTGCCATCAGGTGAAACCTTAATGCCGCGAGGTCTATCACCGTGTTCATGCGTTTTGATGGTTTTAATTAGCTCACCAGTTTCAATACTATGTGTGGTGACGGTGTTATCTGCTTCATTGGTGATGACTAAGGTTTTGCCATCTTTAGAGAACTCAATACCTTCTGTTTCAGGCCCACCAGTGATTTCGCGAATTTTTTCACCTTTAGTTAGATCTACCACTGCAATTTTAGCTGGGATTTTTTCTTCATCGTCGTCATCTTCTTCTTCGGCAGGCTTGGCACCAGGGGCAGGTGGTGGGCCAGCTTTAGCGCTAGGCTCAGAAGAAATATAAGCAAAATTACCTGAAACACGCACAAACTCAGGGTTTTTACCTACTTCAATTTGTTGTAATACTTCGCCTGTGGCGGTATCAATTACAGAAATGCTACCGTTTTCACGCGTGGCAACAATTAACTTTTTACCATCATCTGTCACGCCTAAGCCGCGCGGCCCAGCTGCTTTTACATCAAACGTTTTAATGACTTTCATGCTCGCTAAATCAATCACACTTACGCCTGCATCTTGGCTCGTCACGTAGGCAACACCTGCGTCACCGCTTGAGGCAACCGCGTTAGAAGCAGCTTCTGTATTTGCTGCAGGTGGGGTATCGCCAGCAGGTTTATCATCACCACAAGCACTTAAGCCGGCAATAAGTGCTAGCAAAAGAATGCTCATAGATGTTTTATTTAATGGTGCAAATTTCATTTAATTCTCCAAAGTTTATCCAAGCTTTATTTGGCTAGTTTTAATTTAATCAGCTTGTTTTGTTCAAATTGGTTAAGTATCTTATGATCAATTAATTTTTAAAGTCTAATGCACCATTTTTTTCCGGTCGGAGGAAGTAGTTATTTACAGTAAAGCCCTCAATTAATGCTATTTTTGTCCATATCTGTAATATTCCGGCCAGATATTTATAATCATTACAGTTGTACCTCTAAATGAGTCGTAAAAGATGATTAATTTAGTATGACGCAT
>JAIYEJ010000198.1 GCA_027487055.1 Methylotenera sp.
ATATAATCAAGCGTATACGGACGTTGTGGGTGGCGTGCAACTTGCGAGATTTGCCAAGCAGTTAAATTATTGTAAGTATCTTCAAGCAATTTTTTATTTTTTTTCTGTAATTGCTCAAGTTCTTTAGAAATATCCAGCGCATCATGGTCATCATGCGAGACTTGTAGCGCATCAATGCGGGCTTCTAAATCAGCGATGCTTTGTTCAAAATCTAAATAGCTTACTTTCATAGTTTTCTTTAAGTTTAAAAAATTATGTTAATTATAAAGGATTTTTACGTTATCTACAGATAACCATGCTTTTAGGTTATGCAATAGTTCATCTTGTAACTCTACCCGCCAAGCCTCACCCAACATCAAGCTAGCCTGCCCTTGGCTATTATGGTACTCAATTTTAACTGGGCAAAGCTTTTGGTCTGCATCTAAAGACTTTTTGCGATACGGCGCCAAAATACTCGTTAGCTTTGCTGCGTCAGATTGACCATTACACGAAATTTTCAACATACTTGCATAGGCGCTACGCGCACTAGCTAAGTCAAAAATTTTACGCGCATTCACTCGGTTGCCTCCAGAAAAATCATCGTGACTCACGCGGCCTTCTATTACCAACAATTGGTCATCTTTTATCAGATGTGCATACTGATTAAGTAACTCACTGCCCACCACCACATCCACTCTGGCGATTGCATCATCTAAGGTCACTATCGCCATTTTTCCACGTTGTGTCATCCGGATGCGCACCCCCGTCACCACGCCAGCCAATAGTTTAGGCTGTTCTTGCGGCACCAAATCTGCCAAGCTACCACTCACAAATTGGCTGATGTCATTTTTTGCTGCTAAAAACGGGTGACCACTTAAATAAAAGCCAAGCGCTGCTTTTTCTTCTATCAAGGCTTGTTCGGTTGTCCAAGCTGGCACGTCGGGAAGCACGTGTTTGGTGACCGTATCACCAGTAAATAAACTATCTTGACCAGCATGATTATTAGATTGCTCAGCCGCTGCGACTGCCAAGCCAACACCTGCAAGCAAGGCTGCTCGATTCGGCTCAAGTTTATCAAAAGCACCAACACGAATTAAAGATTCAATCACACGTCGATTCACTTTACGTAAATCTAGGCGGGCACAAAAATCAAACAAATCTTTAAACGGTCCAGTACTTTCTCGCGCAGCCAAAATCAACTCAATTGCTGCCAAGCCTGTACCTTTAATTGCGCCAAGACCATAGAGTATTTGCTTGCTGTTGAGCGGCTCAAATCGATAACCACTTTGGTTAATATCAGGTGGCAACACCTCGACATTATTGGGCGCGCAATCATCAAAAAAGGCATGGATATTATCCGTATTATTCATGTCCGCCGACATGGTAGACGCTAAAAATGCAGCCGGATAATGTGCTTTTAAATAAGCCGTATGATAAGCAACCAAAGCATAAGCTGCTGCGTGCGACTTATTAAATCCATAACCAGCAAATTTCTCCAGCAAATCAAACAACTCATTTGCTTGACGTTCATTTAAGCCATTTTTACTTGCACCTTCGGTAAAAATAGCACGCTGCGCATCCATTTCTTCTTTTTTCTTTTTACCCATAGCACGGCGCAGCAAATCGGCACCGCCAAGGCTATAGCCAGCCACCACCTGCGCAATTTGCATTACCTGCTCTTGGTAAACTGCAATGCCATAGGTTTCCTTGAGGATGCTTTCAGTGGCAGGATGCGGATATTCCACACGTTGCTTTCCATGCTTACGGCGGCAATAATCGGGAATTAAATCCATCGGACCTGGGCGATATAAAGCAACCAAAGCAATAATATCTTCAAAGCAATCTGGCATCGCTTGCTTGAGCATATCTTTCATGCCGCGTGACTCTAGCTGGAAAACCGCAGTCGTATTTGCCTTCTTAAGTAGGTTAAATGATGCCTTATCATCCAAAGGGATGCTCTGAAAGCTAAGCGGGGATCGGCTTCGAGACGTGCTATTTTCGCTCGCATTTAATTTGTCCTCAATTGCACGTTGTTTGTTGGCGTTTTCAAGCGCTAATTCTAAAATGGTTAAAGTGCGTAAACCTAAAAAGTCAAACTTAACCAGACCAACCGCCTCGACGTCATCTTTGTCGTATTGGCTGACCAAACTGCCGCCATCCGCCTGACA
This sequence comes from Methylotenera sp., assembly GCA_027487055.1. GTDB lineage: Bacteria > Pseudomonadota > Gammaproteobacteria > Burkholderiales > Methylophilaceae > Methylotenera_A. The sequence goes on from JAIYEJ010000198.1 coordinate 2,148, forward strand.
GTAAATCGGAGAAAAATCAGAAATTTTCCCTGGGCTAATCAACACCCCCCCCGCATGCATACCAACGTTGCGCACCAAGCCTTCTAGACGTAGTGCTAACTCAAGTAACTCGGCAACCTCTTCTTCTGACTCACGTCTTTCTTGTAATTGTGGCTCTTTTTCTAGCGCACTCGCGAGGGTAATGCCCAACTCTAAAGGGATTAGTTTTGCAATCCCATCAACAAAATTAAATGGTAAATCAAGCACACGGCCAACATCGCGAATCACCGCCTTCGCGGCCATGGTACCAAAAGTGGCGATTTGTGATACGGCATCTAAGCCATATTTCTGCTTCACATAATCAATCACACGGTCGCGCCCATCCATACAAAAATCAATATCAAAGTCTGGCATGGATACGCGGTCTGGATTTAAAAAACGCTCAAACAATAAGTTGTACTCTAGCGGGTCAAGATCGGTAATATTTAGACTATACGCCACCAAAGAACCCGCACCCGAGCCCCGCCCAGGACCCACAGGCACGCCATTATTTTTTGCCCAATTAATAAAATCAGCCACAATTAAAAAGTAACCCGCAAAGCCCATTTGATTAATAATTTGGCATTCAAATGCTAACCTAGCCGCATATTCTGCTCGCTTTGTATCGCGTTCTTTTTCATCTGGATAAAGCATGGACAAGCGCGCTTCTAGGCCCAAATTAGATTGCTGTGTTAGATAAATGTCTAAACTTTCTTGATTTGGTGTTGGAAAATTTGGTAAATAATTTTTGCCTAATGTGATGGATAAGTTACAGCGTTTTGCAATTTCAACCGTGTTCTGCAAGGCTTCTGGAATATCTGCAAATAAAGCGCACATTTCAGACTGCGTTTTAAAATATTGTTCTTCAGTAAAATTTTTAGGGCGTCTTTTGTCAGCCAGCATATAGCCTTCGGCAATGCAGGTTCTGGCTTCATGCGCTTTAAAATCATCTGGCGCAATAAATTGGATAGGATGCGTTGCAACCACCGGAATTTCAGACTGACTCGCAAGATTGACTATGTGATTAATGAGCGCTTCTTGGTGAGCGTTATCTAGCGCAGTGCGTTGCACTTCTAGGTAAAAACGGTTTGGAAACATGCTAGACCATGATTTGACGAGTGCGCCAGCAGCCCCATGCTGATTGGCCTGCAGGGCATTGCCAATATCACTTTGCGCATTACCAGAGATTAGTATTAAGCCATCTGTATTTTTGTCATTAAAGTCTTGTAACCAAGCTTGTTTGATCTCGGCACGTCCTCGGTGTTGATTCTCTAAATATGCGCGACTTATAAGCTGACATAATTTTAAATAGCCAGCATTGTTTTGCACTAATAAAAGCAGGCGAAACGCTTGATCGCGATTTTTAGTGTTTTCTAACCAGAGTTCACAACCCAAAATTGGCTTGATACCGCGACCGCGGGCGGCTTTATAAAACTTAATCGCACCAAATAAATTACTTAAATCAGTCAATGCAACGGCTGGCATACTATCTTTGCTGGCCACATCAATATAATCATCTATTCTGACAATCCCATCTACAATTGAAAACTCGCTGTGACAGCGTAAATGCACAAATTGTGGTTGAAGAGTTTCGGAATGAAATGGCGCGTCTTGCATAAAGCTATTTTACCGCAAGAAAATACTTGTGCTGAAAAATGTGAAGACTTAAAACAAAAAAACACGCGCACTCAATTATAAAGATTGCTTATTATGAACGTATTTTTAACTAAATATTAATGTAATGAACGTTTATTATTGATTAAATCATTGACTTTATTAATTAAATCATCATCCTGCACAGGCTTACCAAAGAACGCATCTACGCCAATATCTTTGGCTAAGTTTTGATGCTTATCAGCGGTACGTGAGCTTATCATGATGAGCGGTGTATGCACTGTGCGCGCATCGTCACGGATATTGCGCGCCAAACCAAATCCATCCATACGTGGCATTTCAATATCGGTAAGTATCGCATCGGGTGTGGTTTCTTGTAATAACTGCATCGCATCTAAACCGTCTTTTGCAACCAATACTTCAAATCCTTCACGTTCAAGCAAGCGCGCAAGCACTTTACGCATGGTTAGCGAATCATCAACTACCAAGACTCTGCGTTTAACAGCAACTTTGGTCGCCTTAGCTTTAGGCGCTTTAACCACTACGCTACCTGCTGCCAGGGACTCTAAATTCGCTAATTGCACTGGGTTTATAATCAAAATAACACGTCCATCGCCTGCCACCGTTGCACCAACTATGCCTGGTACACGTGCAAGTTGCGCACCAATTGGTTTCATCACCGCCTCTTGGTTACCTATTACCTCATCCACATGCAATGCAATATTATGTTGCGCACTTCGCAGCAATAGAATAGACACATAGGCATGGTCTTCTGGCTGATGCTCTTGGTGATGCAACAACTTAGATAAATAATGTAGAGGGTATTTATTATCTGCCCATACGATTTCGCCAGCTTTATAAGCCTCGATTAAATCTAGACGTTTAATTTTTTGTGCTTGCTGAATCATGGTCACAGGCAATGCATAAATTGTATCCCCAGAACGTACAGCAAGCACTTGTGCAACTGAAAGCGTAACTGGCAATTGCACATTAAACGTAGTGCCTTTACCAAATTCACTTTCTAAATCTACACGACCGCCAAGGCCACTGATGTCATTTCGCACGACATCCATCCCTACGCCGCGACCAGCAATTTGCGAAACCTTCTCAGCAGTTGAAAACCCTGTCTCAAATATAAGTGACATCAATGCCTGTTCGCTAATTTCAGCATCTGCAGTTAATATTTTATTTTTAATAGCCTTATCTCTAATCCGCTTTAAGTTTATCCCTGCACCATCGTCATTGACGATGATGTTAATCTCATCATTTATTTGACTGACTTTGAGCGTTATAACACCGCTATCTGGCTTATTAAGCTTGCGGCGCTCTGCAGGTGCTTCAATACCATGTGCCACCGCATTTCGTAATAGGTGCTCCAAAGGCGCACCAAGCTTATCGAGCACACTGCGATCAATTTCGGTTGTTTCACCTTCTATGAATAAATCGACTGATTTTTTTAGTTCCCTTGCTGTCTGCCTTACAATTCGCTGCATGCGTTCTGCAATTTGCTTAAACGGCAACATACGCGCGCTCAATAGACTTTGTTGCAAATCACGGTTCATGCGGTTTTGTTGCTGGAGTGCTGCTTCAGATTGATCTAGATTGCTAAGTAAGGCGCCTTGAATAGTTGCCACGTCATTCACGCTTTCCGCAATCATACGGGTCAATTCTTGCAGGCGCGTAAAACGGTCAAACTCTAAAGGGTCAAAGGTTTCATTGGTTTCTTGCAGAATATTTAAACGGGATTGTAATTGCGTTTCCGCTTCAATTTCTAGCTCACGCAAATAGTTACGTAAACGTGAAACGCTTTCGGTCAAATCGTTTGATGATTGCTTAAATCCAGTTAATTCTCGGTCTAAACGTGAGCGTATAATTGAAATCTCACCCGCTTCGTTAATGAGCCTATCCAGAGTATCTGCGCGCATTCGCAAAAATTGCGCTTTTCTATCTGTCGTGCGTCCTGCTGGGGCAACATCTTCTTGTGTTACGGCTTCTTCATCACTATCGGCTTCAACTTCTTTTGATTCTTCAAAGTAGCTACCAATTTTATCTAACTCTACAAACATTAAATCAAAATCAGCTGCCTCATTTTTACGTTTAAGGGCTTGTGTGACCTGCTCTTCAAGCTCGTGAATTGAATCGCCAAGCTCAGTCTGCCCTGCCATCCTCGCACTACCTTTTAAGGTGTGTAATGCACGTTGCAGAGCATCTGGATGTTGCATTTCTTTTGGGTTAGCGCGCCACGATCTTAACTCTGAACCAAGCTCCGGTATGATTTCATGAGCCTCTTCAAGGAACATGGCAAACAAATCATTATCGACATTATCTTTATTAAGCCCGCCACGTTGTTGATAATCTATGCCTTGGGTAATCAACTTAACTTCGATGTCACTGACTTCATCATCAATCAATTGGTCATCATCTGAAAATTCTTCTGTCAGATCAAGTGTAAAATCATCATCTATAACCATTTCACTACTTATAGTAGTATCTAGCTCATTTTTTGTATTTTCTAATGTTTCTGTAGGTAATGCCTTATTTTGAATTGCCAGCTGAGTCGCTTCGGCAAGTACTTTAATTAATGCGTTTGCAGAACGTGGATAATCCAGTTCTGAAATTTTTTGCCACATTTTTGATAATGATTTAATGACATTGGTGTATAAAAGCAAATGTTGTGGCGACCAAATTGGACAAATCTCATCTAGCCAGTGCTCTAAGGCACGTCCTAAGTCACCCATTTGCTTAAATTCTGCCGCAAGTGCATTGCTTGCCAACGTATGGTTTGCTTGTCTTGCGGTTTTTGATGGCGCTGTAATAGTAGCTTTAGTCAGCTGCGCAACATCATCTTCAAGAATTTTAATATTCTGCAAACTCTCGTTTAAGAAAATATCATAAAGCGCACGGCTCATCTTGCGCGTGCCGCCTATGAGCACGTGCGCATCTGGTTTTTTGTTGGTTGATTTTTTGCGTGGGTTAACACTTGCACTCGTAGCAGTTTCTTCTGTTGAAACTAAATCTTCATTCACTAAAGGCTTGTCGGTTAAATGAGGAAATTCAGCGATACGCTTAAACCATGCGTCTTGATTCACTTCTACTCTATTATTTGTTCTTAGCTCAGTTGTCCAACCCGCAAACGCAGCTGATACCTGCTCAATAGCCGTTACTTGTGGGATATTTAAGTGTTCTTTTTCATCCAGAATATCATTTAAAAAGAACTCCACTTTACCCGCAACTTCACCTAAAGCGCTTAATCCTACTGTACGTCCACTGCCCTTAAGCGTGTGAAAGCTTCGGCGCACTTCTACCAATGCATCATGATTAGTTGTATTGACGCGAAGTGCCTGACAGTTTTGTGCAATGTGCGCTAATACTTCTTCAGCTTCTGTTAGGTATATATCAAGCAACTCATCATCAAACGCTTGATCAGTAACCTTATCGCCAGCATCCATATCAACAAAATTAGCACTGGGCTGTGCCTCTTGTTCAGCCTTAATTTCGGTGATTTTATTCGAAAATAACGTATCGGCTACATCGGTATCTATATCAATGACGGCTGTAATTGCATCATGGGTATCTGTTAATGCAAAATTAGAAACACGCTTATTTAATCTCAGCAATGCATTTTCTAGTGCCATTTCTGCTTCAGGGCGTGTTTTTGGCATCTCATCAGCATATAACCCCAGCATGCTCAAACTTTCTGCCACCAACTCAAAATCTGATTGGTTTACCACATAGTCATCTTGCTGAAATTGATGTACAAAGCGTTTACATGCATTTGAAATAGCTGTAGGCGTAGGCAAGCCCAACATATCAAACACGCCAGAAACTTCACTTAAAGGTTGAGCAGTAAGCGACAAAGGTGATTTGTCATCAGGATTACGGAAGTAGCTATCAAGCGCTTGCTCTACAATTTTGAGTGATTCATTAATATGTATAAC
>JAIYEJ010000341.1 GCA_027487055.1 Methylotenera sp.
AGTGATGCTTGATTGATTTTTGCTGCGTAATCCCAGTTTTTACGCCATGCACCTAGCACAAGGTTAGGATATTGCGGCTTGCCCAAACTGCCATTATAACGGCCAAGCGCACGGTATAAATCACCTTTTTCGATATCCAAATAGTGCCTTAATATAGTGCAACCGTAGCGTAAATTGAGTTTTAAATGAAACAAATTGTGGTCTGGTGCACCAATACTTTTCACCCAAAATGGCATGACTTGCATATAGCCGCGCGCGCCAACGCTTGAAACGGCATATTTTTTAAAACCACTTTCTACTTGAATTAATCCCAACACCATTTGCGGGTCTAGCCCTGCGCGTGTTGCTTCATAATGCACAGATCTTAAAAAATCTTCGCGGTAAGCTTGGTCTGGTAGCCGTTTTTTTAAGCGATCAGACATTTCAATTAGCCAAGTTTGCCCTTCAACATTACTCGCGAACATAAGCTTTGGTGCGCCCAAATCACTAATCGATTTTTGCATCAGCGCTCTAACGCTATTGGATAATTGCTCTTCTTTTTGATTGCCTGCCTGACAAAATGATGCAGTGAATACTAAAACAATGAAACAAATTTTTTGCCAGAGCATTTTTTGGGTCAATATGTATGTTGAGAACTGTTTAAGCATTTATTTTTGATTGTATAAAACTAGTTACTTCGTTTAAAAGCAAATTATGTGCCTCAGATGAAGTTCTTGCTTTATATTCTACCTTACCTTCAGCAAGACCGCGCTCACCCACCACGATGCGATGCGGAATTCCAATCAAGTCACTTTCTGCAAACATCACGCCAGGACGCTCTCCGCGGTCATCTAGCAAGACATCGATGCCATTTTTTTTGCAATTTTCATATAATTCAAATGCAATTTTTTTCACTTGCTCACTTTTATCCATGCCGATTGGGCAGATGACCAACTCAAATGGTGCCATACTTTTTGGGAAAATAATGCCTTTTTCGTCACTTCCCTGCTCAATTGCGGCACCTACGATACGTGAAACGCCAATGCCGTAACAGCCCATTTCTAACACTTGTGATTGACCATTTTCATCAAGGTAGGTTGCATTCATGGCTTTTGCATATTTAGTCCGTAGTTGGAATATATGACCAACCTCAATGCCGCGGCATAAACTTAATTTACCTTTGCCATCTGGACTGGAGTCGCCTTCTACCACATTACGCAAATCAGCCACCACACTTGGCTCTGGTAAGTCGCGTCCAAAATTAACGCCACTAAGGTGATACTTAGGCTTATTTGCACCGCAGACAAAATCGCTCATTAGCGCAACCGTTTTATCGGCGATTACTGTCACATTTTGATTAACGCCTACTGGGCCAATAAAGCCTGGCGGACAATTGATGTTTGCACGAATTTCTTCTTCGGTTGCAAACCTAAAATCTCCTAAAACTTTGCCAGTTTTCACTTCGTTTAAATTGTGGTCTCCACGTAATAAAGCTAAGTAGAATTTTTCACTTGCAACAAGCGCTATCGCTTTCACCGTTTGCGTCACGCTAATGCCTAGCAACTTCGCCACATCTTCGCATTGCGTTTGCTTGGGCGTTTCAACATCTTGAATGGTCGCGCTGGAAGCCCCTCTGATCTTGCCTTCCGGTAATGCTTCCGCAAGCTCAACATTGGCTGCATAATCGCTATTTTCGCAATAAGCTAAAGCATCCTCGCCGCTATCTGCTAGCACATGAAACTCTTGCGAGCCATCGCCGCCAATTGCCCCACTGTCTGCCTTCACTGCACGAAATTTCAGCCCCAAGCGCGTAAACACATTGCTGTAAGCTTGGTGCATGTCTTGATAGGTGTTTTCTAAACTTTCAAAACTGGTGTGAAAGCTATACGCATCTTTCATCAAAAATTCGCGGGCACGCATTACGCCAAAACGTGGGCGAATTTCATCCCTAAATTTGGTTTGAATTTGATACAAATTGATTGGCAACTGTTTATAACTATTAATCTCGCGCCGCACAATGTCGGTAATCACCTCCTCGTGCGTGGGGCCAAAACAATAATCGCGCTCATGGCGGTCTTTAATTTTGAGCATTTGCGGGCCAAATACTGCCCAACGTCCAGTTTCATCCCACAATTCTTTTGGTTGTACTGCAGGCATTAGCAATTCTAATGCACCCGCTTTATTCATTTCATCACGTACGATATTTTCTACTTTGCGTAGCACGCGCAACCCTAGCGGCATCCAGCTATATAAGCCGTTGCCAAGCTTTTTAATGAGACCTGCGCGTATCATGAGCTTATGCGATATAAGTTCGGCATCGATTGGGGCTTCTTTTTGGGTAGAGATAAAAAATTGGGTCGCGCGCATAATTTAAATTGATTCAATCGTTAAGTTTTAAAAGGTTGAATTTTATAGGGAAACCTAGCTTACGTCAGCAATTGACTTAATTAAATATCTTCAAAGAATTAATGATCTTGAGAATTGTTAAGGTGTGAATTAGCTGTTTGTGCCCTTGCAGGCTGAGCGGTTTTTGCTTTGCCTATTGGACTATCTTCTGGTCTATAGTTAGCCTTCCACTTTGCAAAAGTCACAATGGTGGCAGACTTACCGTTATCGTAAAACCAGCTATCTACTGCGTATCGCTCATTTGTTTTAATATCGCGTATCACCGCCGTGGTATGTGGCCAACCTGTAAAAAAGAAGTTACGCGTACGTATATCTTCAATCTCATGAAACTGCATTAATCCACCCGTTTTTAAAAGTCGCATATAGGTGGTGGTATTAATCGCCTCGTCATTGCAATCTAGTTGACTTGTTAATTTACCATCAAAAAAAGTGCCTGCTAAATCTGCCACAGTCCCATTTTTTGCGCCCACAATGCGCTCAAACTCGCCAATCGCTTTTGCAATTTGCGCACGTTCTTCTTCTGGACTTGTGGCTTTGTTGTTAAAGATTTGCTTTACATCAAGCCATTCTAAATCAGTCATCGAGAGTTGATTGGTCTCAACACAACCGCCGCCTTGGCAGACCTCAAATTGGCCTAATGTAGGTTTTTGGTGAAAAATACGCGTCACATTTTTTAAATCTGCGTGCGCAGACAAACTGATGCCAAACAAAACGAGGCTATAAAATAAGCGGCTTGTTTGATATCTCATTACGACTCGCCCCTTTTTGTGGAAAATGCTTTTTCAAAACTGCGCTAATTTTATCAATGCCATGTAAAACGCCTGCTTCAAACTCACTTTTTCTAAACAAAGCTTCCATTTCTCGACAGATGACATCCCAGCCATCGTCACCCAAATGCTGATGTATGCCGCGGTCGCCAATAATTTCAACATCGCGGTCTGCCAGCAACAAATAAATAAGCACACCATTGTTGTGTTCAGTATCCCAAATATTTAAGCGGCCAAACAACTCGATGGCGCGCCTTTTAGGCGATTTTTTGTACAAAATTTCGATAGGATGCAAACCCGCCTCCACCACAAAGCGAATCTCACCTGAGTGTTTTTTCTCGCTCGCAACAATGGCTTTTTCAATCTCGTGCAACGCGATGGCTGAAAAGTGACGTTTGACCTGCCAAGGGTTACTGACCAAATGCGCAAAAAACCGAATAATAGGATGGCGTCTTTTCATTACCAGTCCCCACTCGCTCCGCCGCCGCCAAAACTGCCACCGCCACCGCCCCAACTGCTAGAACCTCCACCTGACCAACCGCCCCCGCCATAACCTCCGCCCATGCCACCGTTGTAACCACCTAATCCGCGGCTACCCATCATCATGGTAAAAAAGAAAGCGATAATACCAAACACCACAGCTGCACTTAACGCCAAACCAAGCAATATAATAACGCCACCAATTAAGCCACCATTAAACGCACTGCCCAAAAACGTGCCAAAAATACTGCGTAAAATGAGCCCAGTGATTAAACCACCAAACAGCAATATGGGAAGAATATTGCCGATATCAATGCCGCTTGCGGCACTATTTACTGGTGCTGGGAGCGCTTCGCCATCGACCAAGCCAATTAAACTATCTACGCCAGCATCTAGCCCGCCAGCAAAATCACCTCGCTTAAACTTTGGACCAATCACATCAGAAACGATACGTTTAGCGTACAAATCCGGAATTGCACCTTCTAACCCACGACCTACTTCAATACGCAGTTTGCGATCATTTTTTGCGACCAACACCAAGACGCCGTCATCTGATTTTTCGCGCCCAATTTTCCATTGTTCCACCACCCTGATAGAATATTGTGCAATATCTTCTGGCTGAGTGGTTGGCACCAAAAGCACGGCAATTTGGCTGCCTTTATTTTCCTCGAAGGCGGCTAATTTAGCATCAAGCGCGTCGCGTTCGGTTGGTGTAAGGGTTTGGGTTAAATCGGTAACGCGGGCTTTTAGCGCAGGTACAGGCAGAAGTTCTGCCAGTGCAGGCTGACTAATTGCCATACCCGATGCCAACAACAGCATCGTGTAGATAGCAACAAATCTTGCTTTTAAG
>JAIYEJ010000298.1 GCA_027487055.1 Methylotenera sp.
ACAACCAGCCATTGCGTGCGTTGCGCGTTGGCATCACGCAATCAAACATATCAATACCGCAACTTACTGCTTCCACCAAGTCTTCTGGTGTTCCCACACCCATTAAATAGCGTGGTTTATCTTTCGGCATTTTGGGCGCGGTGTATGAGAGTATGCGTTGCATGTCTTCTTTGGGTTCGCCCACCGAAAGGCCACCAATGGCAAAGCCGTCAAAGTCAATATCTTTTAATCCATTAAGTGACACATCACGTAAGTCTTCAAACATTCCGCCTTGAATAATCCCAAACAACGCATTAGGGTTGCCGGCATGCGCGTCTTTACTACGCCTTGCCCAACGCAAACTCAACTCCATCGATTTCTTCGCCTCTAGATGCGATGCTGGATAAGGCGTGCATTCGTCAAAAATCATCACAATATCTGAATTGAGTATTTTTTGAATGCGCATTGATTCTTCTGGAGTTAAAAAACAAGTGTCACCATTAATCGGGCTTTGAAACTTCACGCCTTCTTCACTAATTTTACGCATGGCACCCAAACTAAAGACCTGAAAACCGCCAGAGTCGGTGAGTATTGGTTTATCCCAGCCCATAAACTTGTGCAATCCACCATGCGCGGCAATCACATCTAACCCTGGGCGTAACCAGAGGTGAAAGGTGTTGCCGAGAACGATGTGCGCATCAATTTCTTTAAGTTCTAAAGGTGACATGGCTTTAACCGTTCCATAAGTACCCACTGGCATAAAGGCGGGCGTTTGCACATCGCCATGTGCTAAATGAATTGTGCCACGTCGGGCAAGACCATTATTGGGTGAGTCAGTTTTTTGTAAAGTAAATTGCATGGCAGAGTGAATTGCATTAAAGCAGAGTTCGTTGATAAGATGCCATTTTATCATGGCAACAAAGTAGAGAATCATTTATGACAGATAATCGACGTCCACTCACCACGCGTAGCGCTGGCTGGGCAAAATGGCTTGCCAGTTTGCTAGTTAAATATGATGTGTCTCCCAATTTTATTTCTGTGCTAAGTATTTTGCCTGCCCTGATTGGCTCATGGTTATTAGCTTGCCCAAACTCACCACCACATGCATGGAATACTTTAGTCACAGTGGCTTTGTGTGTGCAGCTAAGATTATTGTGCAATATGTTAGATGGCATGGTGGCGATTGAGGGCGGTAAACAATCCAAAGTGGGTGCACTGTATAACGAAGTGCCAGACCGCATTGCTGATTCTCTATTTATTGTGGCACTAGGTTATGCAGTATTTGAGCCTTGGTTAGGTTGGTTAGGTGCACTGTTGGCGGCAAAAACAGCTTATATTCGTTTGTTGGGCGGTACAGTGGGTTTGTCGCAAGATTTCCGTGGGCCAATGGCAAAGCCACATCGTATGTTTGTGATGACCTTGGCTTGTTTAATTGGCGCGGTAGAGTTGCATTTTAATAATAGTAACCATGCGCTTTTAATTGCGGCTTATGTGATTGCGATTGGCGCCGGCATCACATGTATCACGCGTACCATGGCTATTTCCAAGCAACTCAAAGCTAGATAACTACACAATGTTAAATAAGCTAACCGTTAAGTTTGCGCAACTCAGCATTTTGGGTTTGGTAAAACTGTTGGTAGGGGCAACACCGCGTTGGGTAAATGCCGCGCCAAACAATGCACAATGCATTTATTTTACCAATCACTCTAGCCATCTCGATACCCTTGCATTATGGACGGCATTACCAAAAGAAATAAGAGCAAAAGCAAGACCAGTGGCTGCAAAAGATTACTGGGGGAAAGGTCTTGTTAAGCAATTTATTGCACTTAAAGTGTTAAATTGCGTGTTGATAGACCGCGAGTTTTCTCGGCATGAAAACCCTTTGCAGCCTTTATTTGTCGCATTGCAAAATGGGGATTCGTTGATTATCTTCCCAGAAGGTACGCGCCGTGCACAAGCCGAACCTAGCGAATTTAAAGGTGGCTTATTTCACTTGGCGGAGGCTTTTCCTGAGGTTAAGTTGATTCCTGTGTATTTAGATACGCTACATCGCAGTATGCCAAAAGGTGCGATTTTGCCTGTGCCGTTAATTTGTACGGTACGTTTTGGCGGTGCAATTGGCTTGCAAGTAAACGAACATAAAAAAGATTTTTTAGCCCGTGCCCGCGAAGCAGTACTGGCTTTAATGTAGGCTTTGTTTAGGGGGATAAAATTGTTTAACCAAATTGCAACCACATTACAAAACTTAGATGCCAGCCATAAGTTTTATTGGCTGATTGGTGGGGTTGCCGCCTTATTGCTCTTTGCTAGTTCAATCGGCTGGGTATTGCAAAGACGAATAACTGCTAACCCGAATGCATGTGAAAAAACACAAAAAGTCGTGAATAATTTAGTCGCGCGTGTTAATGCTTGGTGGGTCATGATTGCTGTTTTTGCAGTTGCGTTTTTAGCAGGAAAGCTGGGTACTATTTTATTGTTTTCATCAATTTCATATTTTGCCCTGCGAGAATTTATTACACTCACGCCAACCCGCTCTGGCGATCATCGCCCTCTTTTTTTAGCATTCTTTTTTCTTATTCCACTTCATTATTATTTAATCTACACCGAGTGGTATGCACTATTTACCATTTTAATCCCTATATACGCGTTTTTGCTCATGCCTTCCATTGCTGTATTGTCTCAAGATACTGAGCATTTTTTAGAGCGCACCGCAAAAATTCAATGGGGTGTCATGATTAGCATTTATTGCATTAGCCATGCGCCAGCATTAATACTTTTAGAAATTCCTAATTTTGAAGGTCAAAATGCACTTTTGTTATTTTATTTTATGCTCATTGTGCAGTTAAGTGATGTGCTGCAATATGTGTTTGGTAATTTGTTTGGCAAAACTAAAGTCGCACCAATCGTCAGCCCCAATAAAACGCTAGAAGGCTTAATTGGTGGGGGATTAAGCACCATTTTAATTGGTGCCATGATGTGGTGGATTACCCCTTTTACACCATTACAAAGCGCAGGTATGACTGCAATCATTGTGGTGATGGGCTTTTTGGGTGGGCTTGTAATGTCGGCCATTAAACGCAGTTTGGGTGCAAAAGATTGGGGCAATATGATAGAAGGACACGGTGGCATGCTCGATCGTATGGATTCTGTAAGTTTTGCCGCGCCAATTTTCTTTCATTTAACGCGATATTTATTTACGCCTTAATCAACTTTTTTTTCTTAAATAACAAAGTGTTGATATACTAATTCTAACTTTTAAACTATAAGCTCAATAGAACCCATGGTAGAACCAAAACAGTCGGACTCAAAACAGCGCCCAGTGCGTCGTGAAACAGATAAAGATGTACTCAGTACTCGCGGCATTTATTTATTGCCTAATTTGTTTACATCAGCTGCTTTATTTGCAGGTTTTTATGCGATTGTGCAGGCCATGAACAGTAATTTTGAGCAATCTGCCATCGCTATTTTTATTGCTATGGTAATGGATGGTCTAGATGGTCGCGTTGCTCGAATGACCAATACCACCAGTGCTTTTGGGGCAGAATACGATAGTTTGTCTGATATGGTTTCTTTTGGAGTGGCGCCGGCCATTATTATGTATACATGGGCATTACAGCCTATGAAGAAACTGGGCTGGATAGCTGCTTTCATTTATTGTGCTTGTGCAGCCTTACGTTTAGCCCGATTTAACACTAAGTTGGACGATCCATTTCAAGACAAGCGTTACTTTCAAGGCTTGCCTAGCCCCGCAGCAGCAGCTTTGCTAGCAGGCTTTGTTTGGGTTGCTTATGAGTATAATGTTACAGGACGCGAAATATTTTTTGGCGCAATACAAATGAAATGGATGGCGTGGGGACTTACGATTTTTGCTGCTTTGAGCATGGTCTCAGATTTAAGATTTTACAGTGGTAAAGATATTAACCTAAAACAAAGTGTACCCTTTGTGGCTGTATTGGCGATTATGCTAGCGTTTGTGTTGATTTCGTACAGTCCGCCTGAGGTGTTATTTACCGTGGTGTTTGTGTATGGTTTGTCTGGGTATTATTTGTGGGCTAATTTATATTTTGGTAAAAACAACAAAACAAACAAAGAAATATCTTAAAAACATATTGCGACTACTTGTAGAAATATAAGACTGGCCTTATACTAAAATCATGTATACAGATTCTACATCTATTGCAACTTTAATCATCGCCTGCTTGGTACTTACAAGCTTTGCATTGTTGCGTGTGCGTGCATTACGTGCGGCACGTGCAAAAGCTTCTCGCTCAGCTAAACATCTGCTGCGCGACAGCGCACACTAAATAACCCCCCCCCACCATTTAAGTATTTTCTTGCTCGCGCATTTAATATGTTGCGGGTGAAAACCATTTATAATCCCAGCTTAGCTTTAAAGCGTATGCATTGGGTAAAAAATTAGGAATTAACATGAATACCAGTCAACAAAAAAACAGTAACGAAATTATTATTTTTGATACTACCCTGCGCGATGGCGAACAAAGTCCGGGTGCCGCCATGACTAAAGAAGAAAAAATTCGCATTGCGCGCCAACTCGAAAAATTGGGTGTGCATGTGATTGAAGCGGGATTTGCAGCTGCCAGCCCAGGCGACTTTGATTCGATTCACACTATTGCAGGTTTAATTACCAAATCTACCGTGTGCTCATTAGCGCGGGCCAGTGAAAATGACGTGCGTCGTGCGGGTGAGGCGATTACGCCTGCTATGCAACATGCTGAGAAAAACGGTCGCATTCACACCTTTATCGCTACTAGCAAAATTCATATGGAAAACAAACTCCGCATGACGGAAGACCAAGTGGTGGAACGTGCTGTGCAAGCGGTGAAATGGGCCTTGGAATACACGCATGATGTGGAATTCTCTGCCGAAGATGCAGTGCGTTCAGATATCAATTTTTTAGTGCGCGTGTTTGATGCGGTGATTGAAGCAGGCGCAACAACAATTAATGTGCCAGATACCGTAGGTTATTCAATTCCCGCACCGTGGGGCGAGCGCATGGAAACCTTGATTAAGCGCGTTAAACATAGCGATAAAGTGATTTGGTCAACGCACTGCCATAACGATTTGGGCATGGCAGTTGCGAACTCATTGGCTGCTGTGATGGGCGGTGCTCGCCAAGTAGAATGCACTATTAATGGCTTGGGTGAGCGTGCAGGTAACGCGAGCTTAGAAGAAGTGGTTATGGCGATTAAAACCCGCAGTGATGTGTTTGGCTTGACTACGCGTATAGACACCACACAAATTGTGCCTGCGAGTAAATTAGTTTCTACGATTACAGGTTACCCAGTGCAACCAAACAAAGCTATAGTCGGCGCAAATGCGTTTGCTCATGAGTCTGGCATTCATCAAGATGGTGTTTTAAAACATCGAGAGACTTACGAAATTATGCGCGCGGAAGACGTGGGTTGGAATACCAATAAATTAACATTGGGAAAATTATCTGGCCGCAACGCATTTAGAACACGCTTGGGCGAGTTGGGTATTCATTTAGAAAGTGATGATGCTGTAAATGCCGCCTTTGCACGCTTTAAAGATTTGGCGGATAAAAAGTCGGAGATTTTTGATGAAGACTTACATGCTTTAGTGAGCGATGAATTTGTGGCGACTGAGTCTGAGGCCTTTAAATTGGTGTATTTACAAGTCACTTCACAGACCGGAGAAATTCCACACGCGTTTGTAACGATTAGCGAAAACGGTACCGAGAAAAAGGCCGAAGCTGACGGCGGTGGTCCTGTTGATGCGACGTTTAAGGCGATTGAAAGCATGGTGAATAGTGGTGCAGAGTTGCAGTTGTATTCCGTAAACAACATCACCAGTGGTACTGATTCGCAAGGTGAAGTGACAGTGCGTTTTGCCAAAGGCGGACGTATCGTCAACGGCCAAGGCGCGGATACCGACATTGTGATTGCATCGGCCAAAGCGTATTTGAATGGCTTAAACAAATTGTATTCAAAAAACGAGAAAATGAACCCACAAGTTTAATATATTGATAGATATAACATAACATTTGAGATGCTCTGGAAGCTATATAGATACTGGCTTCCAGAGCAACATTTTTCTGTCGTGCTAAATTGAATCGTTAAAAAATCGATAAACACCTTATTTTGAACACAAAAAACAAAACCATGTGGGTGGCGCTTGCACTCTTTTGCACCTATTTTATTTGGGGCTCCACTTATCTTGCTGTTAAATTTGGTATTGAGAGTTTTCCTCCATTTTTAATGGGTGCGATACGTTTTAGCATTGCGGGTAGCGTGTTGTATGTGGCGATGCGTTTGTTGGGTGCGCCAAACCCGACTTGGCAAGAGTGGCGTGGAGCGGCGATTGTAGGGTTGTTGTTGCCTGCGATTGGGCATGGCACGGTGTGTTATGTGCAACAAACAGTGTCTTCTAGCTTAGCGGCGCTTTCGATTGCAACCGCGCCGATTTGGATGGCGATTTTTTCATCGATTTGGGGGCATCATATCACGCGCCAAGAATGGCTAGGCATTGCGGTGGGCTTGGTAGGGATTATGCTTTTGAATATGGGTGGAGCGTTGCATGGTGATTACGTCAGTGCTTTGTTACTGATTTTTGCGGCGGCAAGTTGGTCGTTTGGTTCGGTTTGGGGAAAGCATTTAACGCAGCCCAAGGGTTTAATGGCTGCCGCTGCACAAATGATTGTAGGTGGTGCGGTGCTTATTGTTTGGAGCAAGTTGACGGGAGAGGCATTGCCAACTCAGATTAGCCAAAAATCGTTGGGGGCGATGGTGTTTTTAATCGTGCTGGGTTCGCTCGTTGCTTATTCAGCTTATCAATGGCTCCTTAAAAATGTGCGCCCTTTAGTGGCGAGTAGTAATACATTTGTGAACCCAATAGTGGCATTTGCCGTGGGGATTTGGTTAGACAATGAGAACGTTGCCAAGAATGAATATGTAGCACTTGCAGTAATTTTAGTGGGTGTGCTTTTGGTTTTAACATCAGAGAATAAAGAAGTAATATGACAACACAGAATTTAGCATTATTTGATTTAGATAACACCTTGTTGGCGGGTGATAGCGACTACAACTGGAGCTTATTTTTAATTAGTGAGGGCTTGCTGGACGCCAAAACGCACCACGACCGCAACGAGCAGTTTTACCTTGATTATAAAAATGGCTGCTTAAATATTGTTGAATTTTTAAAGTTTCAGCTAAAACCACTAAGTGAGCACCCAAAAGCATTCTTAGATGAATTACATCAAAAATACATGCAAAAAGTCATCCGCCCAATGATGACAGTTAAAGCGCAAGCGCTAGTAGATAAGCACAAAACGGCAGGTGATTTGTGCGTGGTGATAACTGCCACCAATAGCTTTGTCACCAAGCCGATTGCTACGGCTTATGGCATTGAGCACTTAATTGGTAGCGACCCGGAAATGGTGAATGGCGAATACACTGGTGGTGTGACGGGCGTGCCGACATATAAAGAAGGCAAAGTGATACGCATTAATCAATGGTTAGCAGAACGTGGTAAAAAACTTGAAGATTTTGAGCTGAGCTATTTTTACAGTGATTCGCACAACGATTTACCGTTGATGAAGTTGGTGACCAACCCAGTGGCGGTAGATGCAGATGCGATTTTAACTGAGTATGCCAAAGCACAAGCTTGGCCAAATATGAGTCTGCGTGATTAAGTGAAAGCTGCTATCTTCCTAACAAAACCTGCAAAATAAACTTACTTACCACATAAGCCAAAAGCAATAATACAAAACCAATCAGCGTTAAGTTAATGGCTTTGCGGCCGCGCCAACCGAATTTAAAGCGCCCAAATAAAAGCCAACCATAGATAATCCAATACGCAAATGAAAAAACTGTTTTGTGATTAAATTGCATGGGCTTATCAAAAATCTGCTCAGTAAACAACATGCCGCTTATTAAGGTGAGTGTGAGTAAAACAAACCCTAATGTGATTACCTTAAATAATAAGCTTTCCATCACCAACAAGGGTGGAAAGCTTGGCAACTTAATCAGTGTGGCTTTGTTGTGTAAGCTGCGTTCAGCAAGTGCCATCAAGAGTGCGTGTAGCGCGGCAAAGGTGAATAAGCTATAAGCCAACAATGCAATAGCAATGTGTACAATAAACAAGGGCTGAGCTGCATTTGGGATAAAGTGGTCACTTACTTCAAATGCAGGTAAAACAACGAATAAAGCCGCGGGGGGCAACACAAATGCTTGTAAATTAGTGAGTTGATGATTTAAATCGGCCAGCCAATATACCAAAACAGTCAGCCAAAAAATTGCTGAAAGCGCATTGTAAAAACCAAGATTAAAACCTTGTGAAAAAATACCTTGATACAGTAACCACCCATGAATCGCTAGCCCAAGCGCAATCATTGCTGAGTGCAGTTTGAGAGGTTGAGTATTATCAGACATTTTCGCGCTACGCCAAAAATCTAGCGCGACCGCAATATAGATAAAAAAG
>JAIYEJ010000262.1 GCA_027487055.1 Methylotenera sp.
CTGAGTTTCTTGAGCGATTTTTTACTGGGAAATATGCTAACCAAAAAATTGGTACTTGGCGTTATGCCTTGATGTTAGACGAAGCGGGCGTAGTCGTTGATGATGGGGTTGCTTGTCGGGTTGCTCAGGATTTATTCTATTTATCAATAGGTACCACAAACGCTGCATTGGTATATCGCGAAATGCAGCGCTGGCAACAAATGTGGCAACTTAATATTGTCTTAGTGAATGTGACAGGCGCTTTTGGTGCAATTAATCTTGCTGGTCCCTTTGCCCAAAGGACATTGGCTGAGCTCACTGATTGTGACTTGTCGCTAGATTCATTTCCATTAGGCCATGTGCGTGAAGCCTTAGTTGCTAATATTCCAAGTAAAATAATTCGGGCTTCTTTTGTTTCGGATATGGCATATGAAATACATAGCCCAATGAATCAAATAATCGAAGTTTGGGCAGCGTTATTAAAAGCAGGCATGCAATATGGAATACGTCCATTTGGAAGTGATACCCAGCGCTTATTGCGCTTAGAAATGGGTCATGCTATGCCAGGTGTGGATACTGATGGCCTCACAAATCCATATGAAATGGGTGCAGATTGGGCAGTAAAAATGGATAAGCCATATTTTGTTGGTCAGCGTAGTTTGGTCATTATTAATAAACGGCCGATGAATAAGCATCTGGTTGCGTTTACGCTAGAAAATGACAAAAAAACTGAAATACCACTTGAATGCAATTTGGTGATTGAAGGTGACAGCATTAACGGCCGTGTTACAAGCATCGGTTTTAGTCAAACATTAGACAAAACAATCGGTTTGGCTTACGTAAAACCTCATCAAAAAACGCTAGGCACGACATTTCAAATTCGTACAGATAGCGGGTCATTAGTTTCGGCAAAAGTAGTTGATACGCCGTTTATCAAAAATCATAAGGAAGCTTAATGCAGGCGCTTAAGATTACTGAAATGAGTGAGTTGGTGCGCTACGGGGTTAAAGGCCCAGAAGCTACAAATTGGTTGATACGCCATAAAGTTGCTGTGCCAATAAAGGCTAACACATGGTTATTTAACGAAAACACCATTGTGATGCGCTTGGGCACTAATGAGTTTTTAATCGAAGATCAAGTAGGTGGGGATGTATGCAATAAATTGCTAGCCGATCATCTTCGTGTTGCTGGCGTGTATAAAGTCCCTCGGGTAGATGCCTCATATCTATTGGTGGGGAGCAATGCAAATAGAATACTTTCTGAACTTTGTGCATTAGATTTAAGTGCATCCGCCTTGCCTGAAAATGAGGTGGTAATGACGCAAGTAGCAGGTATTTCTGCAACCATATTACGCCAAAGTTCAAATGGCGAGATGGTTTACAGATTATGGTGTGATGGCACTTATGGCACCTATATGAAACATACTTTGTTAGAAATAGCGGCAGAATTAAATGAGCTTTAAAGATTTTTCAATTTTTAAGTAATGCTTTTACAAAAATTTCAGGGAGAAATTTAGATGAAAACGTTAGCTGAGGCAAAAAAGTTTTTAAAAGAAAATAAGGTTAAGTATATCTTAGCGCAATTTGTCGATATTCATGGTGTCGCAAAGGTTAAGTCGGTACCAGCTGCTCACTTAGAAAATATATTAACGATTGGTGCAGGGTTTGCGGGCGGCGCGATTTGGGGGATGGGAATTGCGCCAAATGGCCCTGATTACATGGCTGTGGGCGAGCTTTCAACTTTAAATTTAATTCCTTGGCAATCGGGCTACGCAAGGATTGTATGTGATGGCCATGTCAATGGTAAACCTTATGAATACGATTCACGCGTGGTGCTTAAAAAGCAAATCGCGCTCCTTGCTAAAAATGGCTGGACGCTTTATACAGGTTTAGAACCCGAGTTTTCTCTGCTTCATCGCGATGAAAATGGTGCCATTCACCCCATGGATGACACTGATACGCTTGCTAAACCATGTTATGACTACAAAGGCATTACAAGGCAGTCTGCGTTTTTAGAAGAACTCACTGAATCTTTATTAGCAGCCGGCTTGGATGTATATCAAATCGACCATGAAGATGCAAACGGTCAGTTTGAAATTAATTATACCTATGCCGATTGTTTGAAAAGCGCTGATGATTTCATCATGTTTAAAATGGCCGCCAGTGAAATAGCCAATGCGCATGGAATGATTTGCTCTTTAATGCCAAAGCCATTCAGCAACCGCCCTGGCAATGGCATGCATATGCATATGTCGATCGGAAATGGCAAAAAAAGTTTGTTTCAAGATGATTCAGACAAAACAGGGCATGGTTTATCTAAACTTGCTTACCACTTTTTGGGCGGTTTACTAGCCCATGCACCTGCAATTTGTGCTTTGGCAGCACCAACGGTGAACTCTTACAAGCGTTTAGTCGTCGGGCAATCACTGACAGGCGCCACTTGGGCGCCAGCTTATATTTCATACGGTAATAATAACAGATCGACAATGGTGCGCATTCCTTACGGCCGCCTAGAGCTTCGCTTACCTGATGGTGGTTGCAATCCCTATTTAATAACGGCTGCAGTAATTGCAGCAGGTTTGGATGGCATTAAACGTGAGTTGCACCCAGGCGAAGGCAATGGTGACAACTTATATGATTATTCTGCAAAACAGCTTAAGGATAAAAAAATTGGCATATTGCCACAAAATTTGAGCTTAGCTTTAGATGCGCTTGAGAGTGACAAGGTCATCTGTGAAGCACTAGGTGACAAGTTAACCACCGAATATTTAATGTTAAAACGTGCAGAATGGATTGAGTATATGCGCCATGTTTCTGACTGGGAAATTAAGCGTTATGTAGAATTTTTCTAATATAAATTAAATGGTTATTTATAAATATTAATGTAGTTTATAAGGATTTAAATATGTGTGGAATAGTTGGCTTGTTGGTAAGAAACCCTAAAATGCGTGACACCATTGGTGAGCTAATGCTGCCTATGCTGATTGGCATGACAGAGCGCGGACCTGATTCGGCTGGTTTAGCTATGTTTAGCGCGCCAGTTTCAGATGATTCAAGAAAGTTTAGTCTTTATGCAGCTCAGCAAGACTTTGACTGGAAAGCACTGGTGGCAGACTTTGAAAAATCACTGAATAGCATGGCTAAAATTGAACCTAAGACCAACCATGCGGTAATTACAACAACGTTGTCGCCTATATTGGTTAAGGCTTGGTTAAAAACCAATTATCCGCAGTTACACTTGTTATCAGTTGGTCAGCTCATGGATATTTACAAAGATGTTGGTACGCCTGCGCAAGTGGCAGACCGCTATGATTTTAAAAACTTTAAAGGTTCTCATTTGGTAGGGCATACGCGCATGGCCACTGAGTCTGCAATTACACCTGCGCATGCTCACCCATTTACTGCGGGTCAAGATTGGTGCCTAGTTCATAATGGCTCACTTTCTAACGCGCACAGCTTGCGTCGTAAGTTAGAAAAAGAGGGTATAGAGTTTGAGACAGATAATGATACTGAAGCTGCGTGCCGCTTTTTAGAGTGGCGTATGCGTGAAGGCGATGACTTAGAAACCGCTTTAAATCATGGCTTTGATGAGTTGGATGGCTTTTACACGCTTTTAATGGGCACCAAAGACCAGCTCGCTTTGGTACGTGATCCTTTTGCATGTAAACCAGCAATTATTGCAGAGCACGATGATTACGTAGCGATTGCATCAGAGTTTCGCTCTTTAGCTCACCTGCCTGATATTAAAAATGCTAAGGTATTTGAGCCTAGCCCAAAGGAGATGTACGTATGGAAAATTTAAGCATGGAAGCACAGCGCTTTGATTTAAACAAACAATCCTTGCGCGAGGTTAATCAGTTTTTACATGGAGATGCAGCTAACTTAAATGGCAAGTTTTTCACTATCGAAAATCCAAATGGCGCACATAGTATTGCAGTTGGTTTAAATTCTGATGTGCATGTCACCATTAAAGGTCACGCTGGATATTATGCCGCAGGCATGAACCAAATTGCAAAAGTAACCATTGAAGGCAGCGCAGGCAGTGGCGTGGCAGAAAACATGATGTCTGGCTTTGTGCATGTAAAGGGATTTGCATCAAACGCCGCGGGCGCTACCGCAAATGGTGGTTTGCTGTTGATTGATGGTGATGCCGGGTTGCGCTGTGGGATATCATTAAAAGGCGCAGATATTGTGGTTGGTGGCTCAGTTGGTAGCTTTTCTGCATTTATGGCGCAAGCGGGCAATATGGTCATTTTGGGAGATGCGGGAGAAGGTTTAGGTGACTCAATTTATGAAGCGAATATTTTTGTGCGTGGCAAAGTAAAGAGCCTGGGTGCCGATTGCGAAGTGAAAGTCATGGATGCTGAAAGCAAAAAAATATTGAGCGATTTATTACATAAGTCAGGCCACGCAGACCTAAAACCAGAAAGTTTTACGCAATATGGTTCAGCGCGCACGCTTTACCATTTCCATGTAGATAACGCAGGAGCCTATTAAAATGAGCACACAAAACCCAAAAACTCCGCAAACAAAACCACGATATTCAGCAACATTTGATGAATATACGATGTCCGAAATTCGCCGCGCAGCAGCTACAGGAATCTACGATATCCGCGGTGGTGGTGCAAAACGCAAACTTCCTCATTTTGACGACTTGTTATTTTTAGGCGCTTCGGTAAGCCGCTACCCGTTAGAAGGGTACCGTGAAAAATGCGGTACAGATGTTGTTTTAGGAACGCGTTTTGCAAAAAAACCAATTCATCTTAAAACGCCTATCACTATTGCTGGCATGAGCTTTGGCGCTTTATCTGGCCCAGCTAAAGAGGCGCTTGGACGTGGCGCAAGTGCAGTGGGTACTAGCACAACAACTGGTGATGGCGGCATGACACCTGAAGAACGAGGTCAATCCAAAACTTTGGTATATCAATATTTACCATCACGATATGGCATGAACCCTGATGATTTACGTAAAGCTGATGCGATTGAAGTGGTGATTGGTCAAGGTGCAA
>JAIYEJ010000320.1 GCA_027487055.1 Methylotenera sp.
ATTAACACGGTTACCTGTACCTAAAAAGTTAGGTTGATTAATTGTAAATCCTAGTACTACGCCTTCATTACTTGATAAGCCAGCGCCAAACTGTACACTACCAGTAGATCTTTCTGTCACGTCCACATTCATATCTACTTGATCATTTGTGCCCGGCACAGCTGGCGTTTCAATATTGACTTGGTCAAAAAATGCTAAGCGCTCTAGACGCTCTTTTGAGCGTTTAATTTTGTCACCTGCATACCAAGCAGACTCCAATTGGCGCATCTCTCGCCGCAATACCGCATCACGTGTACGTGTATTACCTGTTAAATTGATGCGACGCACATAAACGCGTTTGCCCGGATCGATAAAAAATGTAAAAGATGCAGTATGGTTTTCTTTATCAATATCTGGAATCGCATTGACGTTAGAAAACGCATAACCGTCATTAGCTAATCTATCGCCTATAGCTTTACTTGATTCAGTCACTAATTGACGGTTAAAAACATCACCTTTGGCAAATCTTATCAGTGAGGTAAGCTCGGCTTCTGGTACCTGCAACTCACCTGCTAACTTAACATCGCTAATAGTGTACTTTTCACCTTCAGTCACGTTTACTGTAATAAAAATATCACGTTTGTCAGGAGAAATCGAGACTTGTGTTGAATCAATACCAAACTCTAAATATCCCTGATTCATATAGAAAGATTTAAGCGTTTCTAAATCAGCGGTTAATTTTTGCTTAGAATATTGGTCATCTTTATTCCACCAACTCATCCAGTTAGGTGTTGTGAGCAAAAACTCAGCGCGTAAGTCTTCTGTCGTATACGCGTTGTTACCGACAATATTAATATCTCGAATCTTAGCAGCAACGCCTTCTTCAATCTCAAACCTCACTGCTACACGATTACGCTCGAGTGGTGAAACAACTGTTTTTACAGTTGCACCATATTTACCTTGCGCTAAATAAGCACGCTTAATTTCTTGTTCAGAGCGATCTAACTGTGATTTATCAAAAATCAAACCTTCAGATATACCAATTTGCTTTAAATTTTCTGTCATTTTGTCGGACGGAAATGATTTATTTCCGCTGAATTCAATCTTAGCAATGGCAGATCGTTCTTGCACCGTAACAACCAACACATCGCCTTCAGCTTCAATACGAATATCTTTGAAAAAGCCTGTGTTATATAACGACTTAATGGCTTGTGTGGCTTTTTCATCCGACATGACATCACCTGCTTGCACAGGCAAATAAGTAAATACCGTGCCAGCTTCGGTGCGTTGCAGGCCTTCTACACGAATATCTTTAATCACAAACGGATCTAAAGCAAATGCATGTTGACACAAAAGCACTGTAATGAGCGCTGGAATATATCTAAGTTTAAACAAATTATTAACTCGTTGTAATTGTAATTATTAGTCTATTAAGGTCGTTAAATATGGCGATGCTCATTAGTAAGCCCAGCACAATAAATCCAATTTTTTGTCCTATCAACAAAACTTGCTCAGAAACTGGCGAGCCTTTAATAATCTCTACGATATAATACATTAAATGCCCTCCATCTAAAACTGGTATTGGCAAAAGGTTAAGTACGCCTATGCTAATACTGACCAACGCTAAAAATCCTAAAAATGTTTTTAAGCCCAAATTAGCGCTTTCTCCAGCGTAAGTTGCAATCGTCACTGGGCCGCTAATACTGGATAAGGAAACCTCTCCCATGACCATTTTACCTAGCATTTTAAGACTGAATATCGAGGTATCCCAAGTCTTAGAAATGGCTTTTTTTAAGCTTTCTAGCGGCGAATAATGAAGCTCGATTAAAAAATGGCTCAAATCGTTTTTGTTGATTTTAACGGCTGCACCCATTCTACCTAATGTTTGATTACTTTCTTTAATCTCATTAGGCGTGGCATTGACCTGCACAATTTTTCCGGCGCGTTCTAGTTTAATCTGCAAAGATTTATTTGGGCTGTTTTTAATCATACTCACCACTTGATCCCAATCTTCAATGGTTACTTTATCAACACTAATAATTTTATCATCTGGCATTAAGCCGGCTTGCTGCGCTGGGCTATTTGGTAATATTTCACCAATCACAGCAGGTATTTTGGGCCTAAATTCTTGTATACCCAATTTTTTTAAAACATCCACTTCAGCGTCAGCATCAATACCTTCAAAACTCAATGTATGCTGCAACAGTTCATTATGGTTATTAACTGCTTCAATTTTAACGCTATTAGTTTCTAAAGATTTTTCTAGCAGCAGCCAACGCGCTTCTTGCCAAGACTTTACTTCTTTACCATCAATTGTTTGAATTAATTCGCCAGAGATTAAGCTCGCCTGTGCTGCCAAGCTTCCTTGACGCACCTCGCCTATCATTGGCTTTGTCGCGGTAACGCCTAGAATAAATAATATCCAATATAGAAATATGGCTAATAACAAATTAGCCAATGGCCCTGCGAACACAATCGCAATGCGTTTCCAAACACTTTGTCGATTAAAAGCACGTTTTAAATCAGCCTCAGAATAGTCTATTGGTGCAGACTTAATACTATTTTCGGCGTTATTTTCCAGCTCTGCTTTAAGCTCATTTTCATCTAACATTTTTACAAAGCCACCAAGCGGAATTGCTGCCAACACGAACTCTGTTCGATCTTTGCCTAAAGTTTTTTGCCAAATTGGTTTGCCAAACCCTATCGAAAAGCGCAACACCTTAACGCCACACCAACGCGCTATTTGAAAATGCCCGTATTCGTGAATTGTGACCAATATGCCTATGGTCACGATAAATGCTAATAAAGTCATCATGCTGTTAACACCTGTTTAGCGCCAACATTGCCAAGGCATTGCTCTGCAAATCGCCTTGCTTCAGCGTCGGTATCTATGAGTTGTTCTAAGGAACTCACTGCAACTACTGGTATCGCATCTAGTGCTTTAGCGATTACTGCGGGGACATCCATAAACTGAATTTGTTTATTTAAAAACGCGGGTACAGCGATTTCGTTTACAGCGTTTAAAATAGTGGATGCCGTGCCCCCTAATTGCAACGCATCAAAAGCCAACTGCAAGCATGGAAAACGCTTAGTGTCCGGTGACTCAAATTCCAATTTAGCGATTTCTAACAAATTCAGTGAAGCAACCCCAGACTCTATACGATTTGGGTAACCAAGTGCATAGGCAATTGGGGTGCGCATATCTGGGTTACCAAGTTGCGCTAGCACGCTACCGTCAACATATTCGACCATTGAATGAATAATGCTTTGTGGATGTACAACCACCTCAATTTGGCTGGGCTTGGCGTTAAATAGCCAATGCGCCTCTATCACCTCGAGCCCTTTATTCATTAATGTCGCAGAATCAATGGTGATTTTTGCGCCCATCACCCAATTAGGATGCTTAAGCGCCATTTCTGGCGTTACGCTTTCTAGCGCTTCTTGGCTAAATTTTCTGAACGGCCCACCAGATGCCGTTAATATAATCTTTTTCACCCCTATAGAACTTATGCTGGTGGAAGGCTCATGGATATTGGCTTGTGGCGGCATAACTTGGAAGATAGCATTATGCTCGCTATCAATTGGTAATAATGTCGCACCACCCTCTTTAACCGCTTGCATAAATAAACTACCCGCCATCACCAGCGTTTCTTTATTGGCTAGCAAAATACGCTTACCTGCACGAGCCGCTGCCATTGCTGGCTTAAGCCCTGCTGCACCAACAATTGCGGCCATCACCATATCTACAGAGGCATGCTCAGATACCTGCTCTAACCCTGCCATGCCAGCCAATACAGTTGTTGTACTACCATGTGCTTTTAGTTGCTGACTTAACCTTGAAGCCGCACTTTCATCCAACAATACAGCGATTTCTGGCTTAAATTCTAAGCACTGCTTCAAAAGAGCATCTACATTAGAGTTTGCTGCAAGCGCGAATACCTTATATTGATTTGCATGATGTGAGATGACATCTAAGGTTTGCTGACCAATCGTGCCAGTACTACCTAGAATAGTCACCTGCTTTAAGGCATTCAATTCAGTATTATTTTTATGCATTTTTAACTGAGCACCTTAATGTAGTTGTATGCGTAAATCATTAAAATCGCAATAGGTAAGCTCGGAATCACCCCGTCAATACGATCCAATACACCGCCGTGGCCTGGTAATAAAACACCACTATCTTTAATGTTAGCTTGCCGTTTAATCATTGATTCAAACAAGTCGCCTATCACACCAAGACCAGTTATTATCCATAATGCTGGAAACATTGCGAGCGTGTCTACCTTAAAACCAAAAAATAATATGGCACCAAATATCGTCACCGCGATGAGCGCACCAAAAACGCCCTCCCATGTTTTTCCAGGGCTAATAGTGGGCGCGAGTTTGTGTTTGCCAAAGTTTTTACCTGCAAAATAAGCCGCACTATCTGCTATCCAAATGGTACTTAATATGCATAATAATAGCCACGGGTCGGCAACCTTGCTGCAAATGAGTGCCAACCATAGCGGCAATATTAAGATTAAGCCAATTACTGCCATTAATGGTTTGTATTGAAAAACCCATTTTTTTGCCAACCAAAACGGTACAACAATTAACCAAAAAACAGCTGCGATGAAAAATACAAATAAAGAATTTAAAA
>JAIYEJ010000039.1 GCA_027487055.1 Methylotenera sp.
ACGATGGTTTTGCCGCTGCCAACATCGCCCTGCAACAGGCGCTGCATTGGGTGTGGCTGTGTTAAATCGTGCGCGATTTCCGCCACTACTTTTTGCTGTGATTTGGTGAGAGAAAACGATAAATGCTGCTGCATTTTTGGTACAAGTGTTTGCGAGCTTCCAATCGCGGGTGCATCTAAACTGCGGCGTTTAATATAATGTTTACGCATCGAAAGCTGTTGCGCAAGTAGCTCATCAAACGCCAGCCGCCTCCATTCAGGGGTAGTTCGATTTTCTAAGGCTCTTAAACTGGCATCTGATGCAGGGCTGTGAAGCTCATGGATACTGGCTTTAAAGCTAGGTAAAGTGAGCTGTTTATAAACACCTGCAGGTAGCGTTTCCTGCATCGCATCATGTTTTAAGGCAATTTGAATCGCCTTGCGAATATTGGGCTGTGTTAAACCTGCTGTGGTGGGGTAAACGGGCGTGAGAGTCTCTGCAACTACCGTTTTTTCGCCTACGTTTTTACATTGCGGGTGCACCATCTCGTAGCCAAAAAAACCATGACGTACTTCACCATAAGCACGGATTTTTTTGCCAATAGCAAGGGCGGCTATTTGGCTTGGATAAAAATGCAAAAAACGTAAAGTAAGTTGTCCACTTGCATCTTCAAGCCTTGTGATTAAAGCTTTGCGCGGTTTATAAGTGACTTCCGCATGTACAATTTCGCCTTCCACTTGAGCTGGTTCACTTATGAGCAAATCGCGGATTAAAGTAATATGTGTTTCATCGATATAACGTAGTGGCAAATGTAGCAGCAAGCCTTGCATATTGCTAATGCCAAGTTTAGCTAGGCTGGCAATTAGTGGCTTAGAAAACGCCTTTGATTCAGAAAGTGTTGTCAGATGAAACCTTTTTGATTGTATGAAAAAAGATTCGCAATTTTAAATCAGGATTTAGATTTTTTCCTCTGCATGCACACCCTTAACGCGATTAATCCTGACTACGTCAGGGATTTTGCGCAAATTGCGCATCAACTCAGCCAAATGCACACGGTCGCGCACTTGGACAGTAAAGTTTACATTTGCATATTGGCTACCATCAGCCTCTTCTACACTCACATTATCAATATTAGCCCCTACATCAGAAATTCCAGATGCAATTTTTGCCAGCATGCCACGCTCGTTTGCCACCACCATATGCACATTGACTTTAAAGAGTTTTTTATTGTCTGAACCCCACTCGACATCTAGCCATTTATCTGGATCTAGCTTAAATTTGCGGGTGGTCGGGCAATCATGCGTATGAATAATGAGACCCTTTTCTTTGTTAATAAACCCTAAAATCGGGTCACCAGGAATTGGTCTACAACATTGCGCAAATTGAACTGCCATGCCTTCACTGCCGCTAATGGTAATGTTATCCAGCTTTTTAGGTAGTTTAGTTTTAGCATCCTCTAGGCCGTTTATATCAACTTGTAGCTCAGGATGCCCAGCCGTGAGTTGGTGTGCCACCATCAAACTGACGCGCTTACCTAAACCAATATCAGACAAAATAGTTTGCTTACTTTTTACGCCATAATCTCGAATGACTTTCTTCCACTCTTTTTCACCAATAGTATGTGGCTCTACATGTAGAGCACGTAGCGCCATATTGAGCATGCGCTCACCCAAATGGGCTGATTCGGTGGCTTGTATAGATTTTAAATAATGCCTAATGTGTGAGCGCGCCTTGCCAGTGACCACATAGTTTAGCCAAGCTGGGTTTGGTTTTGCCAATGCCGCAGTAATAATTTCGACGTTATCACCGTTATGCATCTCGGTACGCAAAGGTGCGAGCTCATTATTAATTTTTACCGCGACACAACAATTGCCCACATCAGAGTGCACCGCATATGCAAAATCTACCGCCGTTGAGCCTTTGGGAAGCGCTAATATATTGCCTTTAGGGGTAAATACATATACCTCATCTGGAAACAAATCGACTTTAAAATTTTCTAAAAATTCGTAAGAATCATCACTTTCGGTCTGGATTTCTAACAAACGTTGTAACCACTGATGCGTTTGTTGCTGCAAAGCAGTGAGGCTCGCATCAGAAGTTTTATAGCGCCAGTGTGCAGCAACGCCCGCATTGGCGATTTTATGCATATCCTCGGAACGAATTTGTACTTCTATAGGCGTGCCAAATGGACCAAACAAAGTGGTATGCAACGACTGGTATCCATTTGCTTTTGGAATCGCAATTAAATCTTTAAAGCGTCCAGGAATGGGTTTATACAAAGCATGCAAACTGCCCAATGCCAAATAACAACTCGCAGTATCCTTTACCAGCACTCTAAACCCATAAATATCTTGAATTTGATCAAGGGTGTTATGCTTACTCGTCATTTTGCGGTAAATACTGTAAAGATGTTTTTCACGGCCTTTAACATCTGCAACAATATGCGCATCTTCCAAGCGCTGCTTGATAGAATCTAATATTTTACTAATGACTTCTTTGCGATTACCTCGCGCTACTTTAATCGCCTTAGATATCACGCGATAACGCATTGGGTACAAATATTTAAAGCTTAAATCTTCCAACTCTCGATAGATTTGATTTAAGCCTAAGCGATTGGCAATTGGAGCATAAATATCTAAGGTTTCACGCGCAATACGTTTTTGCTTTTGCGCGTTCATCGCCTCTAGCGTTTGCATATTGTGCAATCTATCAGCAAGTTTTACTAAAATCACCCGCACATCTTGGCTCATCGCCAATAGCATTTTGCGGAAATTTTCGGCTTGAGCAGCGAGTGCGCTTTGAAACTCAATTTTGTCGAGTTTGGTAACGCCCTCAACTAAATCAGCGACTTGCTTACCAAATTTTTGGTTAATGACAACTATTTCAACACCCGTATCTTCGACCACGTCGTGCAACAAAGCGGCCATTAAGGTAGGTAAATCTAAATGGAGCTTAGCTAAAATACATGCCACCGCTACAGGATGAGAAATATAGGGCTCACCAGTTTTACGATTTTGACCTGTATGCGCAATTTCAGCATACCGATAGGCCTCCCAGACTTTTTCGATGTCTGCTTGACTAAAATATTCTTTAAGTAAAAGGGTGAGTCTTGAATCTTGAGAATCTGCCGGCAACAAAGGAGGCTCGGCAGATTGAATAGTGTCGTTATGTGTTGGATTAATGCCTAATTTTGTCGCAGTCTTTGGCATTGAGCATCATGCTGAAACTTGAGCACCCTAATCTTAAGGGTGAATGCGATTTAAAATTTCAATACCGACTTTACCTGCCGCTATTTCACGTAAAGCAAGTACAGTAGGCTTGTCTTTTTGGTTTGGGCTATGCACAAAAGGATCAGAACCATTCGCCAATTGACGCGCTCTGTAAGCAGCAACCAAAGTTAACTGAAAGCGGTTAGGGATTTTTTCTAAACAATCATCTACGGTAATACGAGCCATTTTATATCCTCTGCGTTTAAGTCTTAAAAAATTTAAGACTTTTAAATGTTAAGTTAGTTTTTGAATTAGCGCGGCATGACGCGCTAGCTGTGATTGCGCTTTTAGTCGCGTTGCGCGGAAAATTGCCATTAAATCTTGCAGTGCAACTTCAAAATTATCGTTTATTGTAACATAGTCGAACTCGACTACATGACGCATTTCTTCGCGCGCCGCCGCAAGCCGCTTAGCGATGACTTCTGCGCTATCTTGACCGCGATTGAGTAAGCGCTCACCTAGCGCCTCAACAGAAGGTGGCAAAATAAAAATGCTGGTTGCCTGCGGATATAAATTGCGCACTTGAGCAGCGCCTTGCCAGTCAATCTCTAAAATCATATCGTGATTTACTAGGCCATCATTTACGAAGCTCTGTGAAGTGCCATATTTTGCCCCATGCACATCTGCACTTTCTAAAAAATCACCTGCTACGAGCATTTCTAAAAATTTTTCTTCGCTCACAAAATTGTAATTTACGCCATTCTTCTCACCTGGTCTGGGCGCGCGCGTCGTGTGAGAAACTGACAGCCTAATTTGGCTATCTCTAGCAAGTAGCTCAGAAACCAAGCTGGTCTTGCCTGCCCCAGAAGCGGCCGTAATAATAAATAAATTACCTGTTTGAGTATGTGCTTGCATCAACTTATTTTAGACTATTTTTGGTCATTTCGATTAAGAATGGAATAACATATTTTAGCTATTCGATATTTTGAATCTGCTCTCGCATTTGCTCAATCAGTATCTTTAATTCCATCGATATTTGACTTGTTTCAACCGCTACTGATTTAGAACCTAAAGTGTTTGCTTCGCGATTCATTTCTTGCATTAAAAAATCTAGTCGCTTACCTGCCGCGGTAGCTGCATTTAAAATACGCTTAACTTCTGCAATATGGCTCGTCAAACGCACAAGCTCTTCATCTACGTCAATGCGCTGTGCAAAAATCACGATTTCTTGGCGTATGCGCTCATCATCGTTGCTGGCGTTCGCTTCATTAAGTTTTAATGTGAGTTTATTTTGATATTGATTTATCAATATAGGCATCATGGGTTTTACTTTTGCGACATGTTGCTCAACTTCGGCAAGGCGTTCCAAAATAATTGTTTTTAGCTTTTCACCTTCACGTGCTTTTGAATTAATTAAATCTTCTAAGACTTGATTTAATACCATTTTCAAATCTGTCTCAAGCGCTTCACTATCAAGGGTTGACAACAATATGACGCCTGGCATCTGTAGTACTTCTAACATGTTAACGGGCTGCGCATCTGGAAAATATTGTGCCGCCGTTTTTGCATTTTCTGCAATCTGCTTTAGCATTGCATGATTTAGCTGTTGTGTACTATCGGCCGTTTGATTGCGAATTAAACTCAAGCGGCAATCCACTTTGCCACGACCAAGTTTAGCTTGAATAATTTCGCGCACTAAAGTTTCTAAATAGCGTAAGTTGTCATCTAATTTAAGTTGTAAGTCTAAATAACGATGGTTGACTGAGCGCAATTCAAGCAATAAAACCCCATTTGCGGTGTTGTATTCTTGCGACGCATAACCTGTCATACTGAGTATCATAGCGAGCTTTCTTAAAGTAATTGATGATAATTGTATCAAATGCCTATGATTTTATGCGAGAATATCCGTAGTTATATTACTTTAACGACTTATAATTAGTTTAATCACAATTTGATTACTTAAGTATGGCAACCAGCAAAAACTTACCTTTACCTATCGGCTACATACTTCAAGACTATATTATTACTAAAGTCTTAAGTTCTGGCGGGTTTAGTTTTGTGTATTTAGCGCAAGACATGGATAAAAATGTGGTTGCAATAAAAGAGTATATGCCGACAGGTTTGGCTTTACGTGAAGAAGGCGCAACCGTGTTGTTAGGCACAGATGACGATGCAGCCAGCTTTAAACATGGCCTGAAATGCTTCTTTGAGGAAGGTTTAGCGCTCGCCAAAATTGACCACAGAAATATCGTACGCGTGACCAATTTTTTTAGAGAAAACAACACCGTCTACATGGTGATGCAATACGAGCGCGGAAAATCACTGCAAGATTACATTCTTTCTCAATCTGATCCAGTCAATGAAAACTTTGTAAGGCGTGTGTTCAGCGAGTTGCTCAATGGTCTGCGTGAAGTGCATACACAAAAACTATTACACTTAGATATCAAGCCAGCCAATATATATATCAGGCTAGATGGCACGCCAGTGCTGTTAGATTTTGGTTCTGCAAGACAAACACTTACACAAGTGCAATCTAAATTATCCCCGAGTTATACGCCCGGTTTTGCGCCACCTGAACAATATTTTGATCGCAAACAATTAGGCCCTTGGAGCGATATTTATAGCGCAGGCGCCAGTATGTATTCTTGTTTAGTTAGATCAGCCCCAATCGCGGCAAACCTACGCATTAAAGAAGATGTATTAGTGCCCGCAGCAAAAATAGGCAAAGGTATTTATAGCGATGAGTTGCTACAAATTATTGATCACTGCTTAAAATTAGATTACCTAGAACGACCACAAAGCGTGTTTTCTTTACAAAAAAATTTACTAGAAATCACCAAAAAACCTATTCCAATCAAAAAAACTAGTTTGGTCAATAAAATTAAAACCGTACTCAACAAACAGTTATAAAAGTGTATAAATGAAATTCACTATTTATCAAAATAGTCGGCAAGGTCCAAGACAATACAACCAAGATAGGCTCGCTTACTCATACAGCAAAGATGCGTTATTGTTAGTGCTTGCTGATGGTATGGGCGGACATCGAAATGGCGAAATTGCTGCACAACTAGCCGTTAAAACACTTACAGACGCATTTCAGCGTCTTGCGGTGCCAACCTTAAGCTCACCTGCCAAATTTTTAATCGATCATATCCAGCAAGTGCACGATATGATTGAAAACGTCACGCAAGAAGAAGGCTTTATCGAGTCTCCGCGCACAACGATAGTCACGGCCATTATCCAACGTGGTTATTTGTATTGTGCACATGTGGGTGATTCACGCCTGTACCACTTTCGTAATGGGTATTTGCTATTTAGAACTGAAGACCACTCAGTCGTGCAATCGCTTTATAAAAAAGGCATGATTAGCAAAAATGAAATGGCTACTCACCCTTATAAAAATAAAATTTATAACTGCATTGGGGGGGAACATCCACCGCAAATCGATTTATCTGATCGCCATGAATTGCAAGATGGTGACACCATTTTACTTTGTACTGATGGGGTGTGGGGGTTTGTTGATGACCAGCAAATTAAACAAACTATTTTAGATAATATGACCATAGCTGGGGCCACGACAGAGCTGCTTGATAAAGCAGAATTCGCGAGTGACGAAAGAGGCGATAATATGAGCGCCATAGGCGTGCAATGGGGTGACCGCTCTCCTGGTATCGCAACGGTATCCACTTTAATGATGCCCTTAGGCCAGACCACTACGATTATGAATCCAGTCACGCATTTAAATGCAGACGGCTCTGATCTTGAGCTCAGTGATGATGAGATTGAAAATACCATCGCAGCAATCCAAAATGCGTTAAACAAATCAAAAAAAAAAAAAAAAATTTAAACTTAAATAGGTTTTAGCGCCAATTCGCTTTGCTTCGCTTATAATTGGCTTTTTTAACAAAATCTCACCATATGCAAGTGAATGTTATGTCAACTTCCCACCGCCCTAGTCAACGTGCAAATAACCAGCTTCGCCCTATTGAAATTATTCGTCATTACACTAAACATGCCGAAGGCTCAGTACTGATTAAGTTTGGTGATACGCATGTACTATGCACCGCCAGTGTTGAAGAAAAAGTACCTGGATTTCTAAAAGGTAAAAATCAGGGCTGGGTCACGGCCGAATATGGCATGCTACCGCGTAGCACAGGTAGCCGCATGGACCGTGAAGCCGCTAAAGGCAAGCAATCTGGCCGCACGCAAGAAATCCAACGTTTAATTGGCCGCAGTTTACGTGCGATTATAGATTTAGAAAAACTTGGTGAACGCAGTATTCATCTGGATTGCGATGTGATTCAGGCAGATGGCGGAACACGTACAGCCAGTATCACAGGTGCTTATGTTGCTTTGCAAGACGCGATTTCTACCCTTTTAGAGAAAAATTTAATTACACAAAACCCGATTAAACAAGCTGTAGCTGCGATTTCTGTGGGTGTTTATAAAGGCGTACCAGTGCTCGATTTAGACTATATTGAAGATAGCGACTGCGACACTGATATGAATGTAGTAATGACTGAAAGTGGTGGTTTTGTAGAAATTCAAGGCACAGCTGAAGGTGAACCATTTGACCAAACAGCAATGACTGAAATGCTGAATCTGGCGCAGACTGGCATTTCTGCCCTAATTAAACACCAAAAAACTGCACTAAAAATATAATTAAAAATAAAGTCTAAATGATTAAAAAGCTCGTTATCGCCAGTGGCAACAAAGGTAAACTGCTAGAGATTCAAGCCCTTTTAAGCCCTATCAATATCGAGGTATTACCTCAATCTTTGTTTAATGTGCCTGAAGCTGCAGAGCCACATTGTACGTTTATTGAAAATGCGTTGGCTAAAGCACGCAATGCAAGCTTACACACTGGTTTACCCGCTCTTGCTGATGACTCAGGATTATGCTTAGAGGCGTTAGACGGTTCGCCGGGTGTGCATTCTGCCTATTTTGCGGGTGAGCCAAGAGATGACGAAAAAAATAATGTCCTTTTACTAAAAGTACTTAAAGACCATTACAACCGCTTTGCCCATTATTATTGTTGCATGGTTCTTGTCAGAAGGCATGATGATCCTCAGCCGCTAATTGCTGAAGGTGTATGGTCTGGCGCAATTTTAAAAAAACCGCGTGGGCAAAACGGTTTTGGCTATGACCCGCTTTTTATGGATAACAAAACTGGTAAATCTGTGGCGGAATTACCAGTGGAAATTAAAAACAAGATTAGTCACCGTGGACAAGCCATGCGTAAAATGCTTTTATTAATTGAAAACTTACCTAATACCGAAGTTTAGTGACTTAACAATGAAAACCCTGCCAGTTTGGGTACGTGATGACGAGAGTGTAGTTTCATGTACTGAAAAAATAAAAGTAATGAAAGAAAACTTTGTTGAAATTGCGCAAATGTCCCAAGACGCGTTTGAAGATGGTTTGTTGATGGAAGTGAGCGAGGCACAAATGCGTGCAGTTTTGCATCAGTTAGTGGATGAACTCATCAACCCTTACAAAAAATAAGTGGATGTTTCAGCAAAAGCCCAATGAAAAAAGTTATCCCAATCACGTCAGAAGCTAGCTTTAATGCGCCAAGCAAGCCAATAAATGTGACTTTTCCTGTAATTGGTGACGCAACACTTTCTGGATTAAAAAATCCACCACCTCTTTCGCTTTACATCCATATTCCTTGGTGCGTAAAAAAATGTCCTTATTGTGATTTTAACTCGCACGAATCTCGAAGCGAGATTCCAGAAAAGCGTTATGTAGCCGCTTTAATCGCCGATTTAGAACAATCTGTTCCACGTGTTTATGGGCGAAAAATCAAAACTGTTTTTTTTGGTGGCGGCACACCTAGCCTCTTTAGTGCAGAAACAATTAACCATATTTTAAGTGCAGTACGTATGCTTACGCCCTTAGATTACGACGCTGAAATCACGCTAGAAGCGAACCCAGGCACGGTAGATACAGCCCATTTTATTGGCTACAAAGAAGCAGGCGTAAATCGGGTTTCTCTAGGCATACAAAGCTTTAATGCCGATTACCTTAAGGCGCTGGGTCGCATTCATAACGATAAAGAAGCCCTAGAAGCAGCTAAACTCGCACTTAACATATTTGAACGCGTCAATTTAGATGTGATGTATGCACTACCAAACCAAACTTTAGAAAATGCGCTGGCTGACGCACAAATGGCGATTAGCTTAAATCCTGATCATTTATCTTTTTACCATTTAACATTAGAGCCCAACACCCCTTTTCACCATTCGCCACCTAGCCTACCAAGCGATGATACAAGCGCAGATATGCAAGAACAAATTGAGGCGTTATTGGCTGAACATGGCTATCTGCATTATGAAACCTCTGCATTTTGCAAAGCCAATAGCCAAGCTAGACACAATTTAAATTATTGGCAATTTGGTGATTATTTAGGCATTGGTGCGGGTGCGCATTCCAAATTAAGCTATCACGACAAAATCACCCGCGAAACACGACATAAACACCCAAATGCTTACATGCAAGCAAGCGAATCTGGAAGTGCTGTTGACCATACTTGGATCATAGAAAATGAGGACTTGAGCTTTGAATTTATGATGAATGCACTGCGACTCAATAATGGATTTGAAAAAAAACTATTTAGCGAGCGCACAGGCTTACCCTGGGAGACAATAGCCATGAGGCTTACAGAGGCATCTAAACAAGGTTTAATTAAAGAAGATTTACAATATATAAAACCAAGCCTAACTGGGCAGCGCTATTTAAATAATTTATTAGAGTTATTTTTAAACTAATTCTTTACGTGCCTCAAGCAAACCAATCAACATCATAACTTCTTCTACCACTTCTTTGCCAAAACCGATGCGCTCGCCACCTCGGTTATCTGAAATTAATTCACGCAAATAATGATAAGCTGCGTCTTCAGGCCAAGTTTTATAAAGCTTTTCCAAAATGTGTGGAAACTCTTGTAGGCTTTTTGGCATTGCTAAAGGGACTTCTTTTTCAGCCCAAACGGGTGGTAATACATTAAAAGTAGCATGCAACTCTTTTGCATAATTTTCAAATTCGTCTTTGAGT
This sequence comes from Methylotenera sp., assembly GCA_027487055.1. Taxonomy (GTDB): domain Bacteria; phylum Pseudomonadota; class Gammaproteobacteria; order Burkholderiales; family Methylophilaceae; genus Methylotenera_A. The sequence goes on from JAIYEJ010000039.1 coordinate 10,242, forward strand.
TTTAATTTTCTAAAAACGTCTAATAAATATAACCAATGATTAATAGATGCTTTAGGTGAATATTTTATCGCCATTTTAAGATGAGCAATCGCATCACTAGTGCGGTTAATGCTCATCAAAAGTTTTGCTTCCTCTAATGAACTTAGATTCATTTCAACCTGCTTAGTCGCTTTGGCTAAATCTGCTTGTTGTATCGTTTTAAAGTCAGATTTCTGAACAGTAGCTAAACTTGACGGCTGCCAAAGGCCACTTAATTCGTCCACAGATTCTTGCGCTTTAGACGCAACAAAACTCAATTTTGCATCAACAGTTTCACGGTGCTTTTTAATTATAAAAGCACCAAACCCAAAAAGTGCGCCTAAACCTAACACTGACAAAAGGATATTGTTATCAAACCATTTTATGATTGCGAACGGTTCTCTCTCAGTTAGTGTTGGCGCATCAGCATTTTTATCTAAATTTTTAAATACTTTTTTTGATGGACTATCTGTAATAGTCGGATTTTCTGAATGCTTATTTGCTAACTGTTTACTTGGTAGATTTACGTTTTGGCTACCCAGCGTTCTATGAAACTCTAGGTTTAATTCGGTCATTTTAGCCTGCAAATAAATCAGCTTTTCGTTTAACTTTGCAAGTTCTTGCTTTAAAAATTCATTTTTATTGACCAAATACTCATATTCTTTTATTAATGCTTCAGGCACTTTTTCTATCTGGTAACTCATTTTAAGCGTTTGATTTTTTGGTTTAGGCCCTTTTCTAATCGCACGCGCTTTGCTTGAAAGTGATTTTAAAGTTGGAATCAGTAGTGAAGTCGGCTCATTAAAACGAAGTTGAGGCGTTAAACTTGGCTGAACTTCTTTACTTAAACGCAGCGTTTTAAATACAAATTGGCGCTGCATATATTGATTTTTTGGATAAAACAAACGTGCAACTTCATTAAGGTTTTCACCCGGCAGCATTGGCCAAGTCATGCTATTTTCATCTAGCGCTGGCAATTCTGTATTTTTTAATTGAGCGCCCTGCAGTTGTTGATCTCGCACCATCGTGTTGCTTTTGTCAAATGCAGGCACTGCACCCACAGCCCCTGTATGCATTAAGCCAAGTAGTATTGCAAGCGTGAGTGTTGACTTCAAAGTATTTAATTTATTTGCTGATGAATTTTCGGGCTCGCTGTATAGACTTTTTTACTTGTGCTGGTGCAGTGCCGCCCAAATGGTTGCGACTCGCAACCGAGCCTTCTAAGGTAAGTACTTGATAAACATCTTGCGCGATCAATTTGCTGAATTTCTGTAGATCTATCAAAGATAAGTCTGCTAAATCGCAACCTTTTTTTGCCGCAAACTTGACTGCAAGTGCAACAACTTCATGCGCATCTCTAAACGGCAAGCCTTTTTTAACCAAGTAATCGGCTAAATCAGTCGCAGTTGCAAAGCCCTCTAATGCGGCTTTACGCATATTTTCTATATTCACTGTAATACCACGTAACATATCTGCATAAATGGCCAGCGTTACTAACAAAGTATCGGCGGTATCAAACAAAGGCTCTTTATCTTCTTGGTTATCTTTGTTATACGCTAGCGGCTGACCTTTCATAAGTGTCAGCAGCGCGGTTAAATTGCCATATACGCGTCCAGTTTTTCCACGCACCAATTCTGGTACATCGGGGTTTTTCTTTTGCGGCATAATCGATGAGCCTGTCGTGAAACGATCGGCAATATCGATAAATGCAAAGCGTGGGCTCATCCACAAAATAAGCTCTTCTGAAAAACGCGATAAATGCATCATTAACACACTTGCAGCTGCAGTAAATTCAATCGCAAAATCACGGTCAGACACTGCATCGAGTGAGTTTTCACATACGGCATCAAAACCTAAGGTTTTAGCGACCATTTCGCGATTAATCGGGTAACTTGTCCCCGCCAATGCTGCTGCACCCAAGGGTAGCCTATTAATACGCTTTCTTGAATCTGCAAAACGCTCAGCATCTCGCTTTAACATTTCATAATACGCCATGAGATGATGTCCAAGCGTAACAGGTTGCGCCACTTGCAAATGCGTAAAGCCCGGCATGATAGTGTCGAAATGTTGTTCAGCTAAATCTAAAATGGAGGTTTGTAATTTAGTAATCCCCAATAAAACTTCATCACTTACCCCGCGCAACCAAAGTCGTACATCTGTCGCAACTTGGTCGTTACGGCTTCTGCCTGTATGTAAGCGCTTACCTGCATCTCCAATTTTGTCAGTTAGGCGCTTTTCAATGTTTAGGTGCACGTCTTCTAAATCGAGCAACCATTCAAATTTATCAGCATTAATTTCTGCCAAAATTTCTTTTAAACCTTTTTCAATGGCTCTGATATCTGCACTCGAAATAATGCCTTGTGCATTAAGCATTTTTGCATGTGCAAGAGAACCTTGAATATCAACCTCAGCCAGTCGCTTATCAAAGCTCACTGAAGCAGTATATTTTTTGACCAATTCGGCAACTGGCTCACTAAAACGGCCAGACCAGCTTTTGGCTTTTTTGTTTAAACTATTATTTTGCAAAACGACTCTCTTTTAATGATTAAACTACTAAACTTTAAGTGCATATTTATTCATTTGACTACTCACTTAAATGACTATTTATTAGCTTTATTGTAAAAATGACCTTAATAATAATATACTTATCTGATTATTATAACTAAGTATACGCTGTGCGCAAAAATAGTCGCCTCCCTAACCTGCATAATCTTGGCATTCATTTACGAATTTTGCTGATTGTGAACCTACTAGCAGTGATGGCGGCTATTTTACTCAGTCAACAATTGACTGACTTATTTCCTCTATTAGCGCAAATTTCTGCACTGGTACAACCCATCATATTACTGAGCATGCTGGGCCTTTACATACTTTATCCACTGTTGAACAAAGTAGAATACTGGCAAGGTTTACTGGTCATTTTGTTGTTAGAAACAGCAATTACCTACCTCGTTTTTAGCTTTATTAGCCAATATTTTACCTTTTATACCAATCTTGAAATTAGCCGTGCATGCTTACTCACAGCGATAGTCACGGGCATTGTGCTGTATTATTTTTCTCTGCAAGAAAAAGCTTATTCACCCGCCATCGCAGAGGCAAGACTACAAGCGCTGCAAGCGCGTATTCGACCGCATTTTTTATTTAATAGTATTAATGCTGTTCTTTCACTGATTCGTACCCAGCCAAAACGTGCAGAAACTGCGTTAGAAGATATGGCAGATTTGTTTCGAGTGTTAATGAGCGAGAATCGCGATTTAGTGCCACTCGCGCAAGAAATCAGCCTATGTCAGCGATATTTAGATTTAGAAAAATTACGCCTTGATGAACGCCTAAAAATTACTTGGCAAATTGACGATATGCCAAGTGATGCGATGATTCCCCCGCTGATTATGCAACCCTTATTAGAAAACGCGGTTTATCATGGTATTGAGCCTATGCCTGAAGGTGGGGAAATTTTGGTTAAAATCTATACCAAGCTGAAAGAACTTAACATTACAATTAGCAACCCTTACACACCACAACACGAGCGACATTCAGGTAATAAAATGGCGCTTAAAAATATAGAAGAGCGGCTAAAATTACATTTTGATTTAGAAAGTTCGCTCAAAAAAAATGTTAAAGATAACCGTTATGAAGTGCATATTCGGATTCCTGAAAAAATTTGAGTTGATACTTGGCTAATTAAAAGATGCAACAAACACTTAAAATCTTAATTGCTGATGATGAACCGCCAGCACGTAATCGTATGCGTGATTTATTAGCTGATATTGAGCATGTAACCGTAGTTGCAGAAGCTAAAAATGGCAAAGAAGCGATTGATTTAGCGCAGTCGACCACGCCAGACGTGATGCTCTTAGATATTCGCATGCCTATCATGGATGGCATTGAAGCCGCACAACATGCACAAAAGCTAGCGCCTAAGCCTTATATCATTTTTACTACCGCGTTTGATGCTTATGCTATTAAGGCCTTTGATTTAAACGCGATAGATTATCTACTGAAACCGATTCGGCTAGAACGCCTGCAGACAGCAATTAATAAAGCACATGCATTAAAACCATTGCCTATAGAAGCCTTAAAATCGCTACAAAAAGTACGCAGTCATTTAAGTATTCATGAGCGGGGGCGCGTGTTGTTAGTCCCAATAGAAAAAGTAATTTTTTTGCGGGCTGAGCTTAAATACATCACAGTGCGTACCGCTGAAAGCGAACATTTAATTGAAGAGTCGCTCACCAATTTAGAAATTGAATTTGGTGAGCGATTTATTCGTTTACACCGCAACTGTTTAGTTGCACCACATTTTATTGCAGGTTATGAAAAACGTACGATTGATGACGAAAGCCAATGGGTTGCGATGTTTAAAGAAATCCCAGAAACCGTTACAGTGAGCCGACGCCAGCAACATCTTATTCGCAAAACTTAAGCTAAAAAACTACATTTAAAACTATCTGTTTTTATTTCTTTCATAGTCTTCAATCACTCTGGCAGCCCAGTCTTTTCCACCTAAACCAAACGCAATTGCCAATGCCAAAAAGAATGCACCAAATACAATCACAAATAGCGAGTATATAAGCTGCATACCGATACCCAGCTGTTCTAAAGCCACAAATACAGAAAAAATTTGTATGCCATATTCTGTTGATGTGCTTACGGTTAATGCATGCTGAAACTTAATACTATGTAACCATGCAAATACCAATCGGTTCATAAATCTGGCAAATAATGTACCAAAAACAACCACTAAAATTGCCACAATAATATGCGGTAGATAACTTGCTAATTGCTGCAACAATTGAGCTAAAGCAGGCAA